>RGBY01000410.1 GCA_009919445.1 Planctomycetia bacterium | reverse complement strand
TCTACAACAACATTCAGGTCTTCCCGTCGGCCACGGTACTGGCCTCGGGCAAACAGCTGCAGCAGCCGCGACGGAAGAAGGGTGAGCCAGCCGATCCAGAGGCCAAGCCGACCGAAGCGACGGCGGTGGTCGCTTGGGTGAGTGAGTATGGACCCAAGCAGACCAGGGTCTTCAGCACCTCGCTGGGCCACAACAATGAAACGGTTGGTGACGATCGCTACCTCGATCTCGTCTCACGTGGCCTGCTCTGGGCGGCTGGAAAGTTGACTGACAGTGGCCAGCCAGTTGCCGGGTATGGCCAGCAATAAGTCGGCAGGCCGCTGGCTGCCCTGTGCACCCGAGGGAAGCGATCCTTACGAACCAGTCTGCATTGTGACTGTTCCACGGATCTGATCTCTGAGTGTCTGGGCAGCGGCCTGCATGGCCTGGACCCGATCTGGTTCTTCGGCAGCTCGGTCGGTGGTCTCGCCAAGGTCGACCTCGAGGTTGTAGAGTTCCACCGCTCGCCGCTGGATGAGGAGTTTCCAAGTAGGTCTCTGAGGCTCGTGCCGTCGGGTATTGCGGTCGGTGTTATGCCAGCTAACTCGGCAAAGGTCGGCAGCAGGTCGAAGGTGAGAGCCGTCTGGTCCGAGATGCCGGGGGAAACCCGCCCCGGCCAGTTGAAGATGGCCGGCACGCGGTGGCCCCCTTCGTACAGTTGGCCCTTCTTCCCGCGGAGTGGCCCGTTGTCGCCACCAAGGCCGGGCTTGGCGATGCCGCCGTTGTCTGAGCAGAACACGAGCAGCGTCTGTTCGCGCACACCAAGGTTTGTGAGGGTATCGACGATACGCCCGACCTGCGAGTCAAGATCTTCCACCATCTGGCGGTAGGCCCAGGCGGCATCCTCTCCCTTCAGGGTCGGTGCTGTTTGTTCGACGACGAGATCAGCCGGCCGGGGCCCCTGACGAATTCGGCGGTTCGGCTGGTCAGCAGGGCCTTGGTAGGGATAGTGGGGGGCGGGGTGAGCGAGATAAAGAAAAAAGGGACGGTCATGATTCCGCTTGAGAAAATCGATGCCCTGGTCAGTGATCAGGTGTGGCGCATAGCCAGGCTCAGCAACAAGGTCGCCCTGTTGCCACCAGTCATACCAGCCCTCCTGGTCGATGTGCGAAAAGAGATCGATGTTGCCAGAGACGAATCCACCGAACTCAGCGAAGCCTTGTCGAGTCGGGCTGAGTGTGGGTGAATAGCCAAGGTGCCACTTGCCAAACATCGCGGTGGCGTAGCCTCTGCGGGAAAGCAGATCGGCGATCGTCTCTTCAGCAACTGCCATGCCTACCTGACGGTGACGCTTTGCCGTGACAACGCCATCGATGCCAGACCGCTGCTGATAGCGGCCGGTCATGAGAGCGGCCCGAGTGGGTGAACAGACAGAACCGTTTGAGTGGAAGTCAGTCAGCCGCAGCCCGGTCGCGGCCAACTGGTCAAGCCGTGGTGTCTGGCACCGGCTGGCACCGTAGCAGCCGAGTTCACCATAGCCGAGGTCATCGGCCATGATCAGCACGATGTTGGGGGGCCGAGCATCGATTGGGTCAACTGATCCGAATACCAGCAGACAAGCCATGACAACGGTGGGCAATCTTCTTGTCAGGCTCGGCCTGCCGGCTGGGTGGGGATGGCTTGCATGCCCCTGTCCCTGGCCACTTGTATTTCCTGCTCGTCGCCCCTTGG
>RGBY01000409.1 GCA_009919445.1 Planctomycetia bacterium | reverse complement strand
GTCACCGTTGCGGTGCCAATGTTGTTGGCTGGGTTGGGGTCAACCGTCGTGGAGCTCGCGGTGCCGGTGTTGGTTGAGGCGGACACGGGCCCGGTACCACCAACGGGCTCAAGCACCTTTGCGGTAATGGTGAGGGTTTCTGTTGCACTGGCGGCCAGCGTGCCATTTCCAACAGTCCAGACCCCAGAGTTGTCGTTGTATTCAGACGCAGGATTTGCCGAAACGAAGTCGAGGCCTGCCGGCAGCAGGTCAGTAACCGTTACGTTTTGAGCAGCCGTAGGACCAAGATTCTCCAGGGTCAGGGTGAACGTCACCTGATCATTCACCTCTGGTCGAGCAGTGTCGACGGTCTTGGTGAGAAACAGGTCGGCCTGCTGTGGGTCAGTTGGGGTGCGGTCCTGATTGTTGCCGCTGACCGGGTCCCAGACATCACTGTGTTTAATCCTGACGGTGTTGTAGGCGACACTGGCTGAGGTTGCCTCGGCGACAATCACAAGCACTTCAGAACCACCCGGTGCGATTGAGGGAATCGACCAGATGCCACCGGTGGCGGTCGGACTGAACCGCGTTTGACCCGTTGGAGTGATCTTCTGGACCGAAATGTTATTCGGGAACGCCTCGGTCACTTGGACATTCGTTGCTGTAGCCGTACCCAGGTTTTGTAGGGTCACCGTGTAGGTGAAGATATCGCCGACGTTCGGCTGGACATTAGTGGTGACCTTTGTGACGGCCAGATCAGCGTACTGTGGGGTTTCGCTGACCTGTCCGCGGTTATTGAGTGGGTTGGGGTCGTGCTCATCGACCTTGGTCACTTCAGCAACGTTCGTCTGGGAGGGTGGAATCGTATCGGTTGCTGGAGGGAGCACGCGGGCTTCGATCGTCAGCGTCTGCTGCTCGGTGACACCCGCATCAATCGTCCCGACAGTCCACACGCCTGTGCCTGTGGCAGTATCGAAAGTGAAAGTCCCCTGACTGGGATTGCTGGTCACCAGTTTCAGGCCAGCGATTGGGAAATAGTCTTTGATCTCAACATTGTTGGCGGTATCGGGGCCATCGTTGCGGACCGTTACGGTGAAGGTGATTAGGTCACCAACATTGGGTTTGTCATTACTGACCGTCTTGGTCACGAAGAGGTCGGCCTCACGGGTGATGACCGTTGCCGATCCCTTGTTGTTGGTCAGGTCAGGATCGTATTGGTCCGGCGGCGACGTCGTACTAACTTCAGCCTCATTGGTAAAGCTGCCTGAGGCGACAACCGTAGCGGTGATGGTCAGTACCTCGGTGTTGGCCGCGCCGACGTCAACCGTGCCGACTGACCAGACGCCGGTGCCGGGGTCGTAGGCCTGAGACGAAGCCGAGACAAAACTGAGGCCCGCCGGCAGCAGGTCATCGACTGAGACATTGGTCGCCGCATCAGCCCCAAGGTTCTCCACCAGAATGGTGAAGACGACATCGGCACCCACGTTGGGCGCCGGATTGCTGACGGTCTTGGTGACCTGCAAGTCGGCATACTGCGGCGTCTCAGTCGCGGTTGCTGAGTTGTTGTTCGGGTCAGGGTCGTACTGATCGGCCGTCTGGATGCTGGCAGTGTTGGTCTGGGCTGGGGGAATGCCGCTGGCCGGGGCGAGCACCTCGGCCTGAATCACAAGCGTTGCTGCCACACCGACATTCACCGAACCGATGGTCCAGACGCCGGTTGCCTGATCGTAACTGCCAAAGTTAGCC
>RGBY01000408.1 GCA_009919445.1 Planctomycetia bacterium | reverse complement strand
TCCATTGCAAAGAGTGTTCCCGTTGTCTGCATGAGTCGCTGCACAGGTTGTTTCATGAAAGATTTGCGGTGGGCCACATGCCGTTGCTTAAATCGTGCAGGAATCAAAACCTCGACCGGCTGGTTAAGGAGTTGGTCACGAGACCAGCCGAAGTCATCGAGCAGCGAAGAGTTGGCATATTTAATGAGCCCATTGGCATCCGCAATCAGAATTCCGACTGGTGCGGCGTCCAGAGTTGTCTGAAAGTCGTGTAGTTCCCGTCGCATAGTGATTTGACGGTCGTTGGCACGAGCTTGAGAACGCAGTACGAAAAGATAGGCGACGAGATAGGCCATGAGCCTGAGGACATGCCAGCCCCACCAGGGCAAGTCCCACAGTGTGGACTGCTCAAACATGATGGCCGCCGCACCAAACAGGCCGCAGTGCAGGCAGAAGAGCAGGTCGTCCTGATTGCGGCCCGACAGCCACGTCTGGAACAGGCGTCCTCCCGCGGCCAGTAGCAAAATGCCGCCACCCACGTTCAGGAGCTTTGCAAGTGGCGAAAAACCAGCTTCCTGAACCACCGTTGGCAGCTGATCAGGGATGGCAAGCGAGGCAGCCGCTACCAGCAGCGAACCAGCGAGAACGGTCAGTGGCCAGCGATGTCGATGCCAGAGAAGCCACTGCCGTGGAAGCCAGATCAATGAAAAAAGAAGGCCGCCGACAAAGGTGGCGATTGAATGCAGCCAGACGAAACAGTTACCAGCCAGCACCATGGCATGGGCTGCGTCAAGGATGCCCATGCCAATAAGGGCACCAGCGATCTGAGTGTTGTAGCTGCCACCATCGTTGTGGCCTTCGAGTGAAATAAGCTGACGGGCCACCTCGAGCGCAATCAGCGCCCCGATCATTTCAATCGATGAGTGCACGGGATACTGCTGCCAACGCCACTCACTCAGGATGGTCTGGCCGAGCAGAAGGCTGGTGACATGCACGACAGCACTGGCAGCAATAATGCTCCAGAGAAGACCACTTGAGGGTTCGTCGTGGTGCCGCATGGCGTCTTTCGTCCGTTTTTCCACCCGGGCAGCTCGTGGGGCGGGTAAAGAATCCCCCGAAATGCTGCTGTCGCCAGCCACAATCATACGCGGCGGGTAGGTGTCGCAGAGGAACTTTTTGGCTACCTGACGATTAGGCCAAAATTCCCTCGACGATATGGCCATGAACATCGGTCAGCCGGTAGCGGCGGCCCTGGAACTTGTAGGTCAGCCGTTCATGATCGATGCCCAAGAGATGCAGCAGCGTGGCATGGAAGTCATGCACATGGACGCCGTCGCTGACGACGTTGTAGCCGTACTCACAGGTCTCGCCCCAACTCACCCCTGGCTTGATGCCACCACCAGCCATCCAGCTGGTGAAGCAGCGGGGGTGATGGTCACGGCCAAAGTCGGCACCCGGCCGATAGAGCCCCTGGCAATAGTTGGTGCGGCCAAACTCGCCGCCCCATATGACCAGCGTCTCATCGAGCATGCCGCGATCGGCGAGGTCTTGCACAAGCGCGGCCGCCGGCTGGTCAGTCTCCTGGCACTGCCGCTTGAGGCCTCCCTTGAGACCACCGTGGTGGTCCCAGCCCTGATGATAGAGCTGAATAAACCGTACGCCTCGCTCGGCGAGCCGTCGGGCCAACAGGCAGTTGGCCGCAAAGCTGCCAGCATCCTTGGCAGCGGGGCCATAGCGGTCGAGGACATGCTGGGGCTCATT
>RGBY01000407.1 GCA_009919445.1 Planctomycetia bacterium | reverse complement strand
GTGCAGATCTTCACGGTTTGTCCCACTGCTCAGCCAGCCAGCGACGCCACTGCCACGCTTCAGCAGATCACCAAGGGTGAATCTGATGTTGCCAGCAGCTTTAGCTGGAGCCCTTGCGGCCGCTGGATTGCCTATGTCGCTGATGGCAGCGTCTTTCGGGCAGAGGTTGCAACTGGCCGTGCCGTGCGGCTGACGACGAGGCAGCCGGAGACGCCCTGGCCCCGACCGGAGGCTTGTGTGCATTCACCCGATGGCTGTTGGGTCGCCTTCATGCGAGCATTGCCGCTGGGTACGTCCGTGGAAGAGCAGCAACGGGTCAACCAGATTTTTATTGTGTCGACTGCTGTTGCCGACTAGCGATGGCGGGGTGCACGATCGAATGGGCTGCTGACGCAGGATCGGTGCAGAAGGGATCCTCACAGGATTGAGTGGATGAGGGGCAGCACCAATGCTTCGCAAGCGGGTCGCGATAATTCTCGCAGAGTCGTGCATGAGAGACGGCCTGCCGGACGGCATGGTCTCCCAAACACTGTTAGACTCTGGCACAACAAAAACCACCTGAGGAGATTTTTGAAATGTGTAGATCCGTCATGGTGCTGTGTCAGTTTCTGGCAATCTTTTCGAGCATGGCTCTGGCAGCCGAGAAGCCAAACATTGTCATCATCAATGTTGATGACCTGGGCTACGCCGACATCGGCCCCTTTGGCTCAACAAAAAATAGAACACCAAACCTTAATCGGATGGCGGCCGAAGGTAAGCGGCTGACTTCCTTCTATGCCGCACCGGTTTGTTCACCTTCTCGAGCAGCCTTGATGACCGGCTGTTATCCCAAACGGGTCTTGCCGATTCCACACGTCCTGTTTCCTGTTTCTGCTGTCGGCCTCGCCCCCGAAGAGATCACCATCGCCGATCTTCTCCACCACGCAGGCTATGCCACTGCCTGCATTGGCAAGTGGCATCTTGGTGACCAACCGGCCTTTTTGCCGACGGCGCAGGGCTTTGACAGCTATTACGGCATTCCCTATTCCAACGACATGGGGCCCGTTGCTGACGGAGCTCGCAGTGATCTTGGAAGTCCCATTCCTGAACCCAAGCGGCAACCTGATGGCACGATTCGTTCCGAGCTTGGTGAGACGGGTATTCGCGGTTATGGCCAGCCGCCACTGCCAATGCTCGAAAACGACCGAGTTGCCTTCCGTGTTGGGCCGACACAACAGCAGGAGACCGTCTCGGGCTACACCGATCGGGCGGTCGCCTTTATTGAGGCGAACCGGGAGCGGCCGTTCTTTCTTTATCTGCCACACTCGGCGGTTCACTTTCCGATTTATCCGGGGAAAGCGTTCGCAGGCCGGTCACAACATGGCTATTACAGCGACTGGGTCGAGGAGGTGGACTGGAGTGTCGGTCGAGTGCTTGACGCGATCCGAAAGACCAACCTTGCCGAGCGAACGCTTGTGGTTTTCACCAGTGACAATGGTGGTACGCGGCGAGGAACTAATGCTCCCCTACGCGGCCACAAGGGATCGACGTGGGAGGGCGGAGTGCGAGCCTGCACCGTTGCCTGGTGGCCCGGAAGCATTCCGGCTGATTCGGTAAGTGATGCAATTTGTGGCATGCATGACATTCTGCCAACAGCGGCTGCGGTTGCCGGCATCGATGGCACCTTGAGAAGCCGTAATAAAGTTTGCTGCTTGATTACGTTCATTCTCAAGACGCTTGATCTCAGACAAAAGAAACTCT
>RGBY01000406.1 GCA_009919445.1 Planctomycetia bacterium | reverse complement strand
CAGCTTGTAATAGTCGAGGATCCCAAGCTGCCCGCTGGCCAGTGCATCGGCAGTTGCCCGCGGCACCTCTGCCTCAGCCTCAACGAGGGCGGCCCGGCTCTCTTCAATGCCTGCCACCATCTCCTGCTCACGGGCGACAGCCATGGCTCGCCGGCCCTCAGCCTTGGCTCGGGCCACGCGGGTATCAGCCTCAGCCTGATCAGCCTGCAGCCGAGCGCCCACATTCACACCCACATCAATGTCAGCGATGTCGATTGAAACAATTTCAAAGGCAGTGTTGGCATCGAGCCGTCGTTTCAGCACCGTCTTGGAAATAACATCAGGGTTCTCCAGCACATTGCTATGTGTCTCCGATGAACCGATCGCCGAAACAATTCCTTCGCCAACGCGGGCAATGATGGTGTCTTCCGTCGCCCCACCAATCAACTGGTTGAGGTTGGTCCGTACTGTCACCCGGGCACGAACCTTCAACTGGATGCCGTCCTTCGCAATGGCATCAAGTGTGGTGCGGCCACTCTTGGCACCCGGGCAGTCGATCACCTTTGGGTAGACGCTTGTCTGTACCGCCTCGCGAACATTGCGGCCAGCCAGATCAATGGCGGTGGCTAGTTTAAAGTCGAGTTCGCCCATCTTGGCCTTTGAGGCGGCAACCAACGCCTGCACCACCAGCGGCACCCGGCCGCCAGCCAGGTAGTGGGCCTCAAGAGCCTGAAGGGTAATACCACTGGCGTCGCCCAGGCCAGCCTGCACCGCCATGATCTTGCTGCGAACGATGACCGTCGGGTTCACCTTCTTAAAACTCATCGCCACCAGGTCAAACAGACCGATGCCGGCACTTGAGGCATATGACTGCAGCCAGAGCCGCAGGTAGCGGGCCAGAAACCCGAAGACAATCAGCAGCAGGACAACGCCGACGATGAGCGTGATGAGACTAGCCATGAGGGGCTCCCGTTGAATTGAACCGCATCTTCACCACCGTGGCAGACGAAGCGATCTTCTCTTTTTCTAGAGCCTGTTTGGAGCCATGCCCTGAGTCAAGCGCCGGAGGGGCGTTCAAAGTCGTCAAATTCGAATTCTTCGAGCGTTTGCGACCGTGGATCGGCTTTTTCTGAGGCGAGCGGTGGTGCCTCAGGCCCAGCGGCGGCATCGGCGGGGGTCTCGGGAAATGCTCGAAGTAACGCTTCTTCTGCGGTGAGTCTGACAATCACCGCTCGCCCTTCAGCGGCAACGACCTCAATCAGTTCACCGGCGGTGATCGGTCCTGATCGACTAATTGCCTCAATCCGCTCGCCATCGATCTGCACCTGCCCCCACGGGAGCAAGTCACTCAAGACCCGTCCCCGCTGGCCCAACAGTTCGCGGGCATGCCGGTAGGCATCAGCCCCCGGCAGCAGGTCCTGTGGGTCTGGTGGCGTCGGCATGATGCGACGGCCCAGCGGGGTAGACGGAAACAGATGAAAAGCGACCGCCAGTGTTGCTGGCACCGCCACGGCTGTAATCGCAAGCATCAAAAACCCAGCCAGCACACCCTGCTCCGCGAAGGCTGTAGCAACTGCCGCCACGATCGCCGCGATGCTGATAAACCCCAGCAGACCACCAGAGGGTATGAAGACCTCAAGCACCATCACCACCAGCCCGACAAGCAACAGGCCGGCAATCCAGACAAGCGGGCTCATCTCTTTTCCTCTGCGGCCTGTGGCAGCACCAGCACCCGACCAGAGCGTACGGCCGATACCCTGATAGCGGTGCCCGGTTCAATCAGTATTCCC
>RGBY01000405.1 GCA_009919445.1 Planctomycetia bacterium | reverse complement strand
GCACATGCTGCTGCTCAACATCCCAGAGCCGAACCGTGCCGTCGCTGCCACCACTGAGCAGCCGCGTTCCCTGCTCCATAAAAACAAGTCCATACACCGTCCCTTCATGCCCAGACAAAACTCCTGTCTGTCGACCAGTTTCCAGATCAATAATTCGGATCACCCCCTCTGCCCCGGCGACGGCGGCTCGATCTCCTGCAGCAGTGATGGCCGCTGCCCAGACTCGGGGCCCCTCACTGGCAAGAAACATGCCGGCCGGCTCAAGCCCGCCCGCAGCCAACGAAAGGATGGTTCCCTGTCCTCCGGCTGTGGCCACGACAGCCCGGTGTCCTCCTGCAGCAACCGCCACCGCCGTGACCGGTCCGGCTTGGCTCTGCCAACTGGCCAATGACTGATCGAGCCCAGCCTTGATGCACCGTATGGCGACGCCATCGTCGGCTGGCAGGGGCCGTGACGGTGGGCCATGTAGCAAGGCGAGCGTCGCCGTTCGTTCGGCCAACAGCTGTTTCACCAACGACGGCTGCTGTTGGTGGCTGGCTGAAACAGCCTGCCGCAGCAAGGCCTCAGACAGACTCAGCCGCATGTCATCGGCAGCCTGTTCCGCCTGCCGCCGGGCCTGTTGACTTGCCGCCGCAAAGACAAGAATGGCAGCGGCTGCCACGAATGTCGTGAGCACAACGGCCCCCAGCAGCATGGCCGCCACTGGGTTACGCCGGGCCCATCGACCTGCCCGCTCAACTGGTGGTCCCGGCCGACACCGTACCGGCAAATCGGCCAAGACCCGTTCCAGCTCTTGGTGAAGCTCGCGCATCGTCGCAAACCGAGCGGCGGGGTCTTCCTCCAGACACCGCGAGACAATGGCGTGAAGATCCGCAGCCTCCGCACGCCCGGCACCACGAGGCCACGTCGGCACCTGCCGCTTAGTCTCAGGAACCCGAGACGGTGAACAAGCTTCGGCCGTATCCCGTTGTGTATCTGAGAGCATGGCTGCCAACACGAGGCCAAGCCCATAGACATCGCTTCGGGCATCAATCAACTCATCAAGACCGGCCCGCTGTTCAGGACTCATGGATGCTGGCGTTCCGAGCACCTGCCCCGCCTGCCTCTGTTCGGCCTGCTCACCCAACCGCCGACCAATGCCAAAGTCGATCACCTTTACCGTCCCATGACGGTCAACCAAGATATTGGACGGCTTCAAGTCGAGATGGATGACACCTTTGCTATGGGCTGCTGCGACGGCGTCGGCAGCAGCAGCAACTAACCGCACACAGTCTTGCCAAGGCAGGTGATTGGCCCGGGCATAGTCGGTGATTGGCTGCCCACCACCGACCAACTCCATCATGAGCCACGGGAAACGGTGCCCGGCAGTCTCACTGACGCCAGCGGTATAGACCTGAGCGATATGCGGATGGGTGAGATGGGCCAACAATGCAGCTTCGGCTTCGAGCCGTTGCCAGCGGAGGCTTCCCGGCTTGGCATCGACCAGTTTCATGGCAACCAGTCGCTCGGGCCGATGCTGACGGGCTTCGTAGACCTTCCCCATCCCTCCCGTGCCAAGCAAGCAAGAAATCGTGGCTCCGCCCAGTTCAGTCCCGGCAGGCAGTTCGTCCTCACACGGGTCTGCCTGACGAAGGCCGAAGGTGTCGTCGCAGCCTGTCAGCTCCGTCTGGCAAAGGCCTTCGGGAAGGGCGGGCAAGGGAACCCAGTCGGCGGGGGCAGACGTATCGCCGAGGCTGGAACCACCGGATGGGGCAGGCGTGCCGGCAGGGC
>RGBY01000404.1 GCA_009919445.1 Planctomycetia bacterium | reverse complement strand
GGCAACTCACGCTGGAGGGTATTGATATTCGTCTGGATGGCCGCGCAGATTCAGTGATCGGCCGCCGATCGATCTTTCAGATTGCCTCGGGAGGAGGGCATCGATCTGACCGTTGGCCGGCCCATGCTTGAGGCCACCCCAGCTTCCGGAAGGGGTGTTCGGGGCAGTCTCTGGCCTTGGCTCGGAGCTGCCGTCTGTCTTGCTGGCCTCGTTACTGCTCTGGCGATTCCAACCGAAGAGGACGTCACTTCAGAGGAGCTGCCCCTGAATGCAGCCGGTGCCCGAGATGTGATACCAACGAACACCCCGATACGAATAGAAGCAGGTCTCGGGGCTACTTCTGAAGGAGGCGGAATTGCTGAAGTATTGGCGGAGGCTGAGGATAAAGCAGTACTCGAACTGGTTGCTGATCGGGAATATCTAATTGGGCCACTCGATCTCCAGGGAAAAACACTGACCATCAAGGCGGCAACAGGGCAGCGGCCGCTGCTGCGGATTGATGACAGTCAGTTTGCTCCGGCAGACGGTGAACAAGTGGTCTGGCGGATTGGTGCGGGGCAACTCACGCTGGAGGGTATTGATATTCGTCTGGATGGCCGCGCAGATTCAGTGATCGGCCGCCGATCGATCTTTCAGATTGCCTCGGGAGGAGGGCGGCAACTGTCTGTGGCGTTGACGGTCCGGCGGGATTGAGCCTGGAGTGGCGGGGAGGAGGGGCCACTGTGGTTGGCCGCTTCCTTGATGTCGATGGCCTTCCTTCGGGTGTCGGGCCGCTTGTCGGACTGAGGCTTGAGGCGGCAACTTTTGCCTGCCAGGAAGGATTTGCGCGACTCGCCGATTCCCCGACGCAGATCCGCGTACCCCGGCTCGAGGCAGTTGTTGAACGCTGTCGGTTGCTGGTCCCTGAGCCCGCTGCACTGATTGAGCAAGTTGGAGTGGCCGAGCCGGAGGCTTACCAGGCGGCAGTGAACTGGATGGACCGGTTGGGCAGATATGAAGGGAGTCGCATCTTCAGGCGCATTGATGGTGCGGGTGATACCGTTGAGATCGACTTTGCCGCTGCCCCTCGGCCCTTGGCCCATCAGCCCTTTTTTACGAGCTGGCCCACCGGGATTTCTGTGACTGACTAAGTGGGGCCGATTCGCCTACTTTTCTGGGAAAGTCTGCCGGCTGGGCCGAGAAGGCTGAGACACCGCCCTTACCCCCGCTGGCCGGCGGGGCGTGTAAGGGAAGGGGGTTGGCCGACATTTTTCCGCTAGTTCGAAGGAAAACTTGACATGTTTCGCGTTGAAAGCACAATTTGCCCTCACCGGTGAGCAGAAGGTTTTGTGATCTTCGAAAGCGTGGGGCTTTCCTCGCTTTGTTTGCCTGTCAGCGTTGCCAAGCAGTGATTTCAACCGATTTTTTCGCAGGAGTATCTCAGGTATGAGCATCAGCAAGCAGATCACAACCATTGCCGTGATGATGGCCGTCGGCTTCGTCACCCTCTCTGCCCGTCCCGCCTTTGCGGTGAAGCAGTTCTATGACGAATTCAAAGAGGTTTACGGCAACCTCGATGCCAGCATGGTCGCCAAGGCGAAGTGCAATATCTGCCATGAAGGAAAGAGCAAGAAGGACAAGAACGCCTACGGCAAGGAACTCGACAAACTGCTCGACCGCAAAAAGGACGCCAAGAATCCGGAGAAGATTCGCGAGGCGCTCGAAAAGGTTGCTGGCATGAAAAGCCCCTCCGGTAAGACCTGGGGTGAAATCCTGAAGGCCGGCAAGCTGC
>RGBY01000403.1 GCA_009919445.1 Planctomycetia bacterium | reverse complement strand
CCGTGATCCGACCCGCGGGGGCGTGGCGGCCAGTCTCAATGAACTCGCTGCGGCTGCCAGGCTCGGTATTGAAATCGACGAGGCAGCCATTCCGGTGGCTCCGCCGGTGGCCCATGCCTGTGAGTTGCTTGGGCTTGATCCGCTGCAGGTGGCCAATGAGGGTAAGCTGCTGGCCGTCGCGCCGGCTGCGGCAGTCGATGCTCTGCTAGCCACGATGCGAGGGCACGAGCAGGGCCGGGCAGCGGTGGTGATCGGCCGGGTGACCACTGAGCATGCCGGCCGGGTGGTGCTGCGAACCGCCATCGGTGGCAGCCGAGTGATCCCACTGCCAATCGGTGAGCAGTTACCGCGGATTTGCTGATTGCTAACTCGGCATTACCTCAATGAGGCTGAATGTTCCGTCACCTCACGGCATTTCTTCAACGGCAGTTGAGTGTTTCCGAAACTGTTTGCCAACGACTGTTGGCTGTGGATTTGGTACGGCTAAGTCTATTGCCCAGCACAGACAATGACCCAGCAGAGTACTATGCCTAAAAGGTGAGTGGCGGGGCTGAAGAAGACTCAATCGCCGGTATGGCCTAATCATCCAAGATGGATAATGGCAGGAAGTGCTTTGGCGTGTCTCTGAGAAAATGGAGGTCTTCAGTATCAGTCGGACACAACCAAAAGAATTCAATGTCCTCCGTGCAAGAGGTGATCAAATGACACCACTGCAAAAATCACTAACATTGCCAACCGAGTAGCCATGTGGTTGCGTAAAAGTAGAATTCAACCAATGCAAGCACCACCGGAACCGAAGTGGTGAAAACAGCGAGATACATAACCCCCTTCGCTGTTTTCGGTTGATAACGAACAATTTGTTCGCAAATCACAATCACAAAAGTAACGATCGTGAATTTAAACAGCACCATGCCGTGAAAGCCGTAGTGTGTCAGCACTGCTGCTGCAATCGGGTTTGCTTCCATACCACCGAGCAAGAGAATCAATCCTGTGCAGATTCCATCTAAGGCTGATACCGCGAGATAGCCCAAGTAGGCCAAGGGAAGATGCAAAGCTTCCCGTCCTCCAATGGCCGACAGGCACTCCTTTAGATACCGAAACCCGTCATCAATCGGACACCATCTCGATCACTACAGGGGGCAAATCCTGTGCCAGTCGTCTGAGGCCAACCTCAGGGTTTCAAAACCAAGCGTTCTTTTGAGGATGAGGTCGATTTTCAAAACAGCGACCCAGGTAAGTGCCTTCGGGACGAGCACGTTTGGCCTAGACTGCCGTTGTACGAGGCAGGCAGGGCCGTGTTAGCTTGAGGGGCATAGGCAAGAGAAGGCCGGTTGTTCCCGATGCGGCTCTTGCTTCTCAGTCCCTTCTCCCCATCTGGTTGAGAATCACTACTCAACTCTCGGGCTCATTCTCTCTTCGAGTGTACGCTGGTGTTTAAAGCTCAACGTGTGCGGCCAGCGGCAATGGCGGCTGTCAATTGTTCCGTTAAGGCAGCAGTCTTTTCTGGGAACTTGTCCTTCACGTCATGCTTCTCGCCAGGGTCATTTGAGAGATCAAACAGCTGATAGTGCGACACCGGGGTGTTGGCCAGTTGCTGCTCGACTTTCAGGTTGCGGGCCTGTTTTTTGTCGTGCCGCAGCAGCTTCCAGTTGCCGACTCGCAGACCGTAGTTGCCGCTGTTGCCGTTGTCCTGCTCGATGAGAAAGTCCCGACCGTGGGCGTTGGGCTTACCGAGCAAGGCACCGCTGACATCGAGGCTGTCGAGGCAGGCGTCAGTTGGGATCGCCTGCCCGACCAGA
>RGBY01000402.1 GCA_009919445.1 Planctomycetia bacterium | reverse complement strand
CGCAGGCAGGCCCGCTCACGGAGGGCATCGCGTACCAGCGTAAGATTGCCCTGTTCAAGGTAACGCACGCCCCCATGCACTAACTTTGTACTCCGACTCGACGTGCCCTTTCCAAAATCAGACTGCTCAACCAAGAGCGTCTGGAACCCACGGCTGGCAGCGTCCATGGCAATGCCAACGCCCGTTGCGCCCCCCCCAATCACAAGGATGTCCCAGTGTGCACCTGCTTGCCGGACTCGCTGCAGGGCTGCGTCGCGATTGAGTCCACCGCCGCTCATGAGGCAGGTTCCCAGCGGCTGGCTCGCGACACGGCATCGGCCCAGCGATTCCGGCGTCCCTCGACATCAGCAGGGGCCATTGACGGCTCGAATATTTGGTCTGTCTGCCAGACGTCCTTCACCTCTTCGGCATCGCTCCAGTAGCCAACCGCCAAGCCTGCGAGAAAGGCGGCACCCAAGGCAGTCGTCTCAATAACCTTCGGCCGCACTACCGGCACCTGCAGCAGGTCAGCCTGGAACTGCATAAGGAGGTCATTCGCTGAGGCACCACCATCAACACGGAGTTCACGGATCGCGCTTCCGGCATCCTGCTTCATCGCATCAAGCACGTCTGCCACCTGGAAGGCGATCCCCTCCAGCGTTGCCCGGGCAATGTGCCCCCTGTGGGTGCCCCGTGTGATTCCAACAATCAGGCCTCGGGCATACGGATCCCACTGCGGGGCGGCCAACCCAGCGAACGCCGGCACCAGGTAAACCCCCTCTGTGTCTGTCACACTGGCCGCCAGGGCCTCCACCTCAGAAGACGACTTGATGATTCCCAGGCCATCCCGAAGCCACTGCACCGCAGCCCCGGCAACAAACACGCTGCCTTCCAGCGCATATTCATGCCGCTGGTCCATCTCGCAGGCAACGGTGGTAAGCAGGTTATTCCGCGACACCGCCGGCTCATTCCCAATGTTCATGAGCATGAAACAGCCTGTGCCGTAGGTATTTTTAGCCATGCCGTGCTCGGTGCAGTTCTGCCCAAACAAGGCGGCCTGCTGATCTCCGGCTGCACCGCCGAGGGGAATCGCTCCGCCAAACAAATCAGGCACCGACTCACCGTAGCGGTGACTTGAAGGAAGCACCTCTGGCATCAGTGAACACGGGATCTTGAAGATGTCCAGCAGTTCTTCGTCCCACTGCTGCGTCTGGATGTTCAGCAGCATGGTGCGTGAGGCATTGGTGACGTCAGTCGCATGAACCCGACCAGCCGTCAGGTTCCAGAGCAGCCAGCTATCGACGGTCCCAAAGGCGAGTTCACCACGTTCTGCTTTTTCACGAGCTTCCGGGACGTTTGCCAGAAGCCAAGCGATCTTGCTCGCACAAAAATAGGGATCGACCAGCAGACCTGTCTTTGCCCGGATTTTTTCAGCTAGGGGAGTCTTCCCAAGGTCATCACAAAAGCCAGCGGTGCGGCGGTCCTGCCAGACAATTGCCGGATGAATTGGCTGGCCCGTCTTCCGCTCCCAAAGAACTGTCGTCTCACGCTGATTCGTGATCCCAATTGCGGCAATCTCTTTCGCAGGCACCTGCGCCTCTGCGAGGACCCGCTGAGCAACGTCGAGTTGGGTCTGCCAGATCTCCTTGGCGTCGTGCTCGACCCAGCCGGGACGCGGGTAGTGCTGCGTCACCTCCCGCTGTGACAGCCCCACAATCGAGCCAGTCCGGTCAAAGAGAATTGCCCGTGAACTGGTTGTACCTTGGTCAAATGCAAGCACATATTTCATCACCGCTTTCCCCCTAATGCTCCGTTTCACC
>RGBY01000401.1 GCA_009919445.1 Planctomycetia bacterium | reverse complement strand
CACGCCAGAGGCGGGCACCATCGCCGCCGTGGGCCATCGTATCGTTCACGGGGGAGAAGCGTTTGCCGGACCGGTCGTGATTACAGCGGATGTGCGGCAGTCGCTTGAGCAACTTATGCCACTGGCACCATTGCACATGCCGCACAACCTTGGGGCCATTGACGTCGTTTCGGCCCGGCTGCCAGAGGCCAGACAGGTTGCCTGTTTCGACACAGCCTTCCATCAGACGTGCCCGCCGGCAGCCCGCCGGTTTGCGATTCCGCGGCACTACCACGATGCCGGGCTTAAGCGGTATGGCTTCCATGGCCTTTCTTACGAGTATGTGGCTCGCCGGTTTGCAGCGCTGACGGAGCGGCTACCCCGCCGGGTTGTGGTGGCCCATTTGGGCGCCGGAGCGAGCCTGTGTGGCCTGCTGGATGGCAAAAGCGTGACAACCACAATGGGCTATACGCCTCTTGATGGGCTGGTGATGGCAACCCGTTGCGGATCACTGGACCCGGGCGTGGTGCTGGCTTTGGCCACCCGCTTTGGGCTTTCGGTCCCAGAAATCGAAGCGGTCTTAAGTACGCAGTCTGGGCTGTTGGGTGTCTCCGGGGTCAGTGGCGATATGGCCACGCTGTTGGCTGCAAACGACCCGCAGGCAGAAGAGGCTATCGAACTATTCTGTCGGGCGATTGTCCGAGAGACCGCAGCCGCAGCCGCTGAACTTGGTGGACTTGATGCCCTCGTCTTTACCGGAGGCATCGGGAGCCACAGCCCGGCTATTCGGCAGCGTGTCTGCCAGGGCCTGACCTGGCTGGGAGTGTCTCTGTCGCCGCAGGCCAATCGAGAGGCGGCCCTCGAAAGCCGACTCGATACCGGGAGTGGCCCAGCCCTCTGGACGATCAAGACCGATGAGCAACTGGTAATTGCAGAGCATGTTCTCCAGGTACTCAAGCGGCTGGGGCAGCCATCATCAGGCTAGTTTTGTCCGGGCAGCGTCAAGTTTTCCAGCCGCTGCTGATGGTCTTCATTGAGTTTGATGACTCTTTCTTTGGCAGCCCCGGCCTCTTGGGTGGTGACTCGGGGAGCGGATTCAACGCCGCAGCCAGCGAGTGTGATCGCGACAAGGGAAAGCGTAAACGGAAGCAGGCATGATGCCTTCATGGAAGTTCTCCTTTTTTGGAAGATGGAAACGGGGATGTGGGAATACAGGATTGGTCGGAACTGGCTGGTGCAGGTGATGTCGGCCTGTAGATAAGGCTGCGGTCAGGATGGCTCTGGTGGTGGCGATTCAAGACCAAGCGGCTCCCATTCGCCACACCAGTCAGCTGCCTTTGTGCAGGGCCAGACGCCTGCAACGACAAGTTTCTCATCGCCAACTTCGGGCAAGCTTGGGGGCATGCGGCGACATTCACCCCAGTCATCAGCATCATCGACACTGTGCCGCTTCCGCCAGAATCGGCAATGCCGGCAGCAGACGTCATCCAACTCAGCGGGCAGCGTGGGGTTCATGCCGACAGTTCTGCGGTTCAACGCCGATGCCATCCGGACACGGTTCGACCGTGCGGCAGGTTATCTTGGAATAGATGGAGGTTTCGAAGGGTTCTGCGCTTTTGTTGACAGCTTCAATGCCAGTTTTACGATACCCAAGACGTTGTCGGATCTCGGTGTCCAAAACCCTGATCTTGATATTCTGGTCCGGGACGCTCTGAACGACCCATCAACGGGCGGCAATCCGGTCGAGATGACCCAAGCCAACACCCGGGCCTTGTTTGAATCCGTGATGTAAACTGATCCTCAAGGATCGCGCTCAATGGT
>RGBY01000041.1 GCA_009919445.1 Planctomycetia bacterium | reverse complement strand
TGCACGGCCCCGATGTACTCCACCGAAAGCCTGCACTCGGCCGTGGTCGAGGTTGTGGTGAAGAAGCATGGCCGCTGCCGCTATACGACCATTCAGAACTGGGCCAACAACATCTACAACCTCGTGACCAAGCGGGCATGTGCCTACGAGAACGCGATGATGGAATGGATCGACGGCAACCTTGGCAGCCAACTGACGATGAAGTATCCCGCGGTTTACATGATGGAGCCGGGCGCACGGGGCGAGATTCTTTCAATTGCCTTTGCGTCTGCCGGACAGCACCAAGATGCTGGAGCCAAACTGGTACACGCCGCCCCGAACACCTTTGGCCGCATCGTTTCCAAGAGCATCTCCAAAAATGGTGGTCGCTCAAGCTACAGGGGCCTCGTCCGTGTGGAGCCAGGTGCCAAGAAAAGCCGGTCGAGTGTTGTCTGTGACGCCCTCATCCTCGATGACATCAGCCGCAGTGACACATACCCCTACATTGAGATCGAAGAACAAGATGTTTCGATCGGCCATGAGGCCAGTGTCTCGAAGATTGGTGAAGAGCAACTCTTCTACCTGATGAGCCGGGGCCTGTCCGAGGCTGAGGCAAGCACCATGATCGTGGGTGGCTTTATCGAGCCGCTGGTCAAGGAGCTTCCCATGGAATACGCCGTTGAGATGAATCGGCTGATCGAACTGCAGATGGAAGGCTCCGTCGGCTGACCCACCCTCCGCCCATCCCTCCTCCCTACTCATGACGACAACGACTGCCCCCTCCACCACCTTTGACCGCGAAGCCCTCGAACTGCTACTGCAAAGCCAGCCTCTGCCGGAGTGGGCTGAGCAGCAGCGGCGAGCCGCGATGGATCGCCTCGATTCGCTCGCCCTGCCTGATCGTCGGCAGGAGCATTGGATGCGGACTGACCTGAGGATGTTCAAGCCTCAGGCCTGGGGGCTGAGACCCGCCTCGTCGGTGACTCCTCCCGAGGGGCTTCTGGCTCCGGCGTTTCCGCAGGCAGCCGAAGCAGACGCAGTAACCGCCGGTGGGCGGCCAGACTACGCGGGCCGTTTCGTCTCGGTAAACGGCCATGTGGTTCGGAATGAAATCGACCAAGACCTTACCAATCAGGGCGTGGTCTTTGGCGCAGCAGCCGACGTGCTGGCTGAGCAGGGTGATCTCTTCCGTGATCATTGGCTGAAAATCATTGATACCGAGGGCGATTATTTTGCTGCCCTGCACGGTGCTTTCCATCGTGGCAGCATGGTGCTTTATGTCCCACCTGGTGTGCGTATTGCCGATCCCATTCACTGCCTCGCCGCAATGGATGATGGCGGAGTCGACACCTCGCATGTTCTTGTGGTGCTAGGCGAAGGCGCGGAGGCGACTGTCCTCACCGAAACAGCTTCCTGTAGCGAGACCGGCACCAGCACTGGCTTCCACTGCGGCGGCACTGAAATTGTCGTCGGCAAGGGTGCCTTCCTGCGGATGGTCAATGTGCAGAACTGGGACAGAGGCGTCTGGCACATCGCCCGTCAGAAGGCGGTCGTGCATGGCCGCGGCCGCCTGCAGTGGACGCTGGCGGCACTCGGTAGCCGACTCTCCCAGGTCGCTCAAGACGTGGCCCTGGTCGGCGAGCACGCTGAGGGTCAGGTCAACGGCGTCATGTTCACAGAAGGCCGACAGCAACTGGTCTACAACACCCTGCAGCATCATGAGGCTGCCTCCTGCCGCAGTGATCTCCTTTATAAAGGTGCCCTGCAAGACCGCAGCCGGCTGGTCTGGCGTGGGATGATCAAGGTCGACAAGCAAGCTCAAAAGACCGATGGCTACCAACGAAATGACAACCTGATGCTTTCTGCGTCAGCTCGGGCCGATTCGATTCCTGGCCTGGAAATCGAGGCCGACGACGTCCGGTGCACCCACGGGGCAACCAGTGGCCGCGTCGATGAAGAACAGATCTTCTACGCTCAGGCTCGTGGGCTGTCGGCCGATGAGGCGGCTCGCCTGGTTGTTGCCGGCTTCTTCCAGCAGGTCTTTGACCGGATCACCATCGCCTCGGTCCGAGAAGCGTTGGCGGCAGCTATTGGTAGTCGAATCCGCCGCGTCTCCTGAGGGGGCCAGAAGGGTTCTGGGCCCTCGGGCATTTCTTTTTTCTTGATCGCTTTTTTCTTGGAGTCCCTGCTCCGTATGGATGAGTTCATTCGCGTTGCCGCCGTCACTGATGTTGCTGATCCTGGCAAAGAACTAATTGAAGTCGACGGCGAAATGGTTGCCCTGTTTCACGTTGGGGGCACGTTCTACGCAATCGACGATGTCTGCACCCATGACGGTGGACCGCTAGTCGATGGGGAGCTGACCGATCATGCGATCGCCTGCCCGCGGCATGGGGCAAAGTTTGACATTCGTAGCGGGGCAGCCCTCTCGATGCCTGCCGTTCGACCCACACGGGCCCATGAAGTGAAAGTCGAAGATGGCAATGTCTTTGTTCGGCTCCGGCAACAGGCCGCCGGCCCCGTTGGCCAGCCAGCGGCCCCACCGGCTGCAACCCCGGTGAGCCACTCTGGAACGAGTCGCCAGGAAACGGCTGCCTCCTCGCCTGCCCCTGCAGAACCGGGCCCTCCGGTCGAGGCCGGCGGGCTGGCCGCACAGACTCTCTCAGAATCCCTCATCCGGGAAATGCTCAAAGAGGTCAAAGACCCCGAACTGTTCGTCAACATTGTCGATCTTGGGCTGATCTACAACGTGTCCCTCGCCGCTGCCGCTGAAGGTGATGGCCAGCAGGTCTCGATCGACATGACGATGACCAGCCCGGCCTGTCCGGCTGGCCCCCAACTGATCGCTGACACCAAACGGGTTGTCAGCAGTCACAATGATGTCAGCGGTGTCGAGGTTCGCATCGTGATGGATCCTCCTTGGACGCCCGACCGAATGACCGACGACGCTCGCGATCAGTTGGGTATTTTCTAACCTGTCTCACACGCAGCAGACCAGCATGCGTCTCGTGCTCTACGAATGGTGCTGCTCTGGCGGGTTCCACGGCCCGGAGGCGGCACCCCTCCTCGCCGAAACTGCCGCCGAAAGCCTACTAGCAGAGGGCCGGCTGATGCTCGAGTCACTGGCTCAGGAGGCCAGCAGCCTGCCGGGAGCTGAAGTCATCGTGCTTGTCGATGACGAACTACCGGCCTCGGTCGCGCCGCAACTTCCCCAAGCCTGCCGCAGGCAGCCGGTTCCTGCCGGAACCGCAATGGCCTGCTTGTTGGAACAGGCTGCCGCTGCTGACAGCCTGCTGATGGTCGCACCAGAGACTGCTGGCATTCTCGTTGACCATCTGAATCAGATTGAAGAGGCGGCCCTAGGGCAACGACTTGCGGGGGGCTCTGCCCGCTTTGCAGCGGCTGCTGCTGATAAACATCTTACCTGCCAACTGCTGGCTGGCGGCGGGATTCCCGTGCCCGCCGGCTGTAGCCTGCCTGCTGGTGCCTCACTGCCATCCGGGTTTCACCTGCCAGCCATACAGAAAGCCCGCGACAGTGCGGGTGGGGATGGTCTCGTTCTTGTTGAAACCGCCGCCAATTTTCAGCCTGCCACCATGCCGACCCGGATTGAAACCCGGGTTTCCGGTGTACCGGTTGGCGTTTGTTGCCTCTGCGGCCCAGATGGCATGGTTCCGCTGCTCCCGCTTGAGCAGCGGTTTGCAGGCGGCCCCGGCACCGCCTATCTGGGCGGACAGCCACTGGCTCCTGCATTGCGACCCCGGGCGACACAGCTTGCCATCCGCTCGATCGAAACGCTGGCCCGATCCATCCACGCACCGGTTCGGGGTTGGGTCGGAGTCGATATGATGCTGGGTGCCCGGGCAGACGGGCGGGCGGATCGGGTACTGGAAATCAATCCACGACTGACAACCTCTTTCGTCGGCCTGGCCCGCGGTTATGACGGGGGCGTGCTCGCGGCCCTGCTGGCCTCAGCGGCCGGGCAGCCTGTCAGCCTTGGCTCTTGCAACGAATCCGCCTGCTGCTTTCGACTTTCTTGATGAACACGTCCGCTCTTCACCCCCCGTCAACGCAGCCTGACCTGCTGGCACTTGATGTGGGGGGAGCCAACCTCAAGGCAGCAGATGGCTCCGGCTGGTCGCAGAGTGAGCCATTTGCGATGTGGCGAGAATGGCAACGGCTCCACGAGGCGATTGGCCGGCTCCTGCACCTGCGGCCCGCCAGGCATCTCGTGGTGACCATGACCGGAGAGATCGCTGACTGCTTTTCAGACCGACACGCCGGGGTTGGCCATATTGTCACCGCCTGCGTTCAGGCCGCAGCCGGCCGCTCGGTGAGCTTTTATTCGCTGTCCGGTGAACTCGTATCAGCGAAAGTGGCAGCCGCAAGGCCGCTTGAAGTGGCGGCAGCCAACTGGCATGCACTGGCTCGCCTAGCCGGCAGCCTTCAGCCGCAGGGCCAAGGCCTGCTTCTCGACATCGGTTCAACCACGACTGACATCGTGCCACTGACGAACGGCCAGCCTACTCCCCGTGGCCGTCACGACTGGGATCGGCTCTCTGCTGGTGAACTGGTTTATACCGGTATCGAACGAACTGCCGTTCCAGCCGTGGTTCGCGGGCTTCCCTACGGTGGCCACCGGCGGCCAATCTCGAGCGAATCCTTTGCCACCACGCGCGATGCCTGGTTGCTGACCGGTGGCCTCCCTGAATGCCCCGCTGACCGCAATACTGCCGACGGCCAGCCTGCCACCCGAGCGGCGGCCCGGATCCGTCTGGCTCGTACCTTGCTACTCGAGCCTAAACAGTTTGGCGACCGGGCTGCCGTGGAGGCAGCTGAGTGGATCGTCGAAGCTCAGGCACGGCAGCTGGCCCGATCATTGGCCATCGTGGCAGCCGCTTCTTCCAAGCCACCTCAGTTCATCATTCTTAGTGGCCACGGAAGCCCACTCGCGCTACGTGCCCTTGACCACCTGGGCTGGTCCGTTCCTGTCATTTCTCTTCCGAAGGTTCTTGGGCCTGCAGTCTCACGGGCAGCCCCCGCTCATGCGGTCGCCCTGATCGGCCGGGGGCAGCTATGAGCCTCACTGAATCGGGCAGCGAGTCTGAGTGGATCTGGTGCGAAGGCTGGCTTCAGCAACCGGCTGAGCCTCGCGCACAGCGGTCCGTGATTAAACTTGGGGGCAGCCTGTTAACGCTGCCGGACTGGCCGGCCGCCATTCGCCGGCTGATTGCAAAAGAACATGCCAGCTCGCGTCCGCTGTTGGTGGTTGTCGGTGGCGGACCGCTGGTCGAAGGCCTCCGGCAACTCGATGCCACCTCCCCGCAACCAGCTGAGCGAATGCACCACCTGGCGATCGAAGCCATGAGTCTGACAGCCCAACTGGCGGCGGCAACACTCGACCTGCCACTGAGCACGACCCTTGAGTCCAGACAGCCGGCCGTGCTCAATCTCGCCCGCTCTCCCGATGGCATGGCAGCGATCGCCGCCCTGCCCCAGTCCTGGAGTGTCACAAGTGATTCAATCGCGGCAGCAGTCGCCGGCAGCACGGCTGCAGAACTTTTGCTGGTCAAGCGTGCGGCACCGACAGCATCCTCCATCTCTGAACTGGCTAGCAGCGGCTGGGTAGACCGCTCATTCGAAGCTGCCTGCAGGCAGGTGCCTGGACTTCGCTGGACCGCCCTGGCCGGGAGTTCACGCTAGTCCCAGTAGAAGCCGGTATCAGGACGATCGGCGAGGGCCAGCTTATGCTGGGCAGCAATCTCTTCGTCTTCGACGACCTCTTCGACAAAGGCCCAAGGCTGGAACTGGACGCCACCAGAGGCACTGACAACCCAACGACTTCCTCGCTTGAGCCCATGGGCAACGGTTGGAACCTGGGATGGCACCGCGTAACTCGGCAGGGGAAGCCGGGTCGCATCGAGCAACGGTGACAGATCAAGCCCTGCCCGCTCGGCAAGCTGCCTGCCCTCGATCAAAGCTGCCACCACCGCCAGATCAACACAGTTGGAGAGTTCGGCAAACACTGGCTGAACCTTAGCTAAGTTTTCGTAGTTACTGGTCATCTGCTCGCACCAGCGGGCAGCAACTGCATCAGGGCGGCCACCACCTCGCTTCAGCCCCTCACGGGCCAGCAGGTCGCTTTCGGTCAGGCAGACCATCTGTCGACCAGCCAGTTTCCAGGTCAGTTCGTCGGGGTCACGAGCAATGGGCTCGTAGCGAGCCTCCAGCCAGAACCGTGGCAGCATCTTTGAGCCGACCGTAGCAGGAACCATAGAGAGATAGCTGGGCAGGCTCTTGATGCCTGACGGCTCAAGCCCCATGCCAATTCGTTTCAAGTGATAGTCAGCCGCTACCAAAACTTGGGCAAAGTGGCTGTCCGCCGGCACGCCATCGACGGAAATCTGTTGAGGACCTACTGCCTTTTCCATCGCCTGGAATGTCTGCTGTGGATTTCTGTTTGCCCCGGCCTGGCGGAGCACAGCCTGCAGTCGGGCAAGGCCCTCCGGTGACGGATCAATCGAGCACTGCATGCCGCCCCCCATGCGAGCGGCGTCGATGGCCCGCAAGGAAACAATGAGGTCTTCCAGCAAGAGCAATGGCCGGCCACTGGTGGCAGCAACGAGATTGCCGCCGGCATCAATTATGGCCGTGTCACCAGGCCCGGCCAGCACAAGATCATGCCCGTCGGTATCAACAAAGAGATACTCGATTCGCTCAAGCCCTCCCAGCGTGAGCACATCGGCGGGCAACTCACTGCCGTTAGTTTTAGCCAGTTCAACCGCATCAAGAATCCGCCGCAGCGAGACCTTCTGAAGGTCATGTCGCCCATCACTGCCCAGCGGCTGCCCAGCAAGTGCCTCTCGGCGTTTTACCGCCAGTGTTTCCAACACCTGCGGATCGAGGTTTCGGACAATGCCATCGGCATCAACTGAAATTCCTCCAACAGCCTGATTACCAACGAGGCCACCCCCACCTTGCCCAAACGCCTGGCCGACCACAAGCAAAACACCAACGGCCGCCAATCCCAAGCCTTTTACACTCTCCTCAATCCCTTCGCGCATCATGATCAAGAGAGCGTTTCTGCGGCTGTGCATGTGAACTCCTCAGCAATTTTGACCCGGAGTCTCTGCCCGGAAGACTCATCTAATCTTGCCATTCCTGAACCCACCGAAGCCCCTAGGGCAGGCGGCCAGAACTTCGCTAGTCCAGATGCTAGTCGCAGGCTGGCATCGGGAGCAAACCCGGTTCCTCCCGCGAAGTCCTGCCTTGTTTTTGCCGAGCGCAGCCCGTTTTCTGCCGATTGAGGGGTGAAATCGAGTGAAATGCCTCCTCCCCCCATCCCGCCGGACTCGCGACAGGCGAGCCGATTGGGCATGATACGACTTATGCCTGCTCCTCCTGCCGCCATTGATGCCCATATTCTGGTTCGCGATCCAACCAGCGGCCCGCTGCTGATTCCGTTGCTGCCCGCCGAGCCGATCACCCTGGGACGTGCCCCGGGCAACCGGGTGATCCTGCACGACGAACGGGCCAGCCGCAGCCACGCGGAACTGCGGCCCACACCTGAGGGCCGCTGGGCCATCCATGATCTCAACAGTCGCAATGGCACGCTCGTCGATGGCAAGAACGTAGAGGGCGAGCAACTGCTCAATGATGGCGACATCATTGAAATCGGTGCCATCGAGATCCTCTACTACGAAGGAAGTCAGCCTCCCGAGGCAACCAGTAAGACAGACAGCGACACCGACAGTGCTGGTGAAGGAATCACCGGAGAGATGTCAGCTGACGTTGAAGAGTGGCACTCAACGATTCGCTACCGCCGCAATCGCAGCCGGCTTCTCGACGACATTCCCTCATCAGCCCGTACAGCCCCACGAGCAGGACAGGCTGCCGCCGAACTGTGCCGCCTTACTTTTTCTCTGGGACGGGCCACCGAAATCACTGCCGCTGCGAATCGGGCTCTTGAATCGGCCATGCTCGGCACGAATGCCAATCGGGGCATGGTGCTCTTACCGAAGCCGGGCACGGCCCGCGGCGATCGCATCACCGATCACCGCCTCACCGTTACCGATCTTATCGGCATTGCTGCGGTTCCCTCAAACCTCGTCATCAAGGCCACGCCAACTGATTTGATTGCCACTGTACTCGCAACAGATGAGGCCATTCTGGCAGGGCCTGAAACTGTCGGTGATCAGCTTCCGGCAATCACGATCATCGCACCAATTCGAGTCGGCGGAAAACCTCTCGGAGTGATCTATCTCAGCGGTGAGCCCGGTGGGGCTGACCGCTCACCCGATGACCTTGAATTTGTCATTGCTGTCTGCGACGCGGTCGGTCAGGTATACGAAAATCTATCGACTCGCGACGCCTTGTCATCCCGGCTCGCCACAACCGCCAGCGAGAACCGCCAACTGAGGGAACGGCTTGGTGAAGAAACCCGTATGGTCGGCGAAAGCCCCGCCCTGCAGGTGATCACGAAGCAGGTTGAGCGGGTCGCAGCCACCAAAGCCACGGTGCTCATTCGGGGCGAGAGCGGGGCTGGCAAAGAGCTGGTTGCCCGAGCCATCCATGAATCGAGTGACCGGCAGGGGGGACCATTTGTCTGCCTCAACTGTGCGGCACTCTCAGAATCTTTGCTGGAGAGCGAACTTTTCGGCCATGAAAAGGGGGCCTTTACCGGTGCCACTGAAAAGAAGGCGGGGAAATTCGAACTCGCCGACGGGGGCACGCTTTTCCTCGATGAGATTGGGGAGATGAGCCCGACCATTCAGGCCAAGTTCCTTCGGGTTCTGGAAGGCCATGCTTTCGAACGGGTCGGAGGATCAAAACGCCTCAAGGTCGATGTACGGGTCGTGGCCGCGACAAACCGAAATCTCGAGGATGCTGTTGCCAGTGGTGGCTTTCGCCGTGACCTCTACTTTCGGCTACGCGTTGTCGAGATTGCTGTACCACCACTGCGGAAGCGGCCCGACGACATCGACCTGCTGGCAAGTCATTTCCTTGGGCGATTTGCCCGGGAAACTGGTCGTCGATTGGAAGGCTTCACACCAGAGGCTCTCGCCGCCATGCAGGCCTATCACTGGCCGGGGAACATCCGCGAACTCCGCAATTGCATTGAGCGAGCCGTGGTGTTGTCTGCCAGTTCCAGCATTGATGTCAGCGACTTAGCCCTCAGCACCTTGGCCGCGCCGGGAGACACCGGGAAGATCCAGGCCCCGTCGGCTGGCTTCTCACCAGAACCCCTGGCCGATGTTGAAAAGCGACATATCCTCGCGACGCTTGAGTCAACCGGTGGAAACAAATCGAAGGCGGCAGGCCTCCTTGGCATCGAGCGGTCGACACTCGACCGGAAACTGGCCCGCTGGGCCAAAGCGGAAAAGTGACGGGTACTTAAGTATCTAAGATGCCTGACATCTAAGAGTCCAGTATCTAAGAGTCCGGTTCCTAAGAGTCTGCAAGACCGGCCCTGATCTCACCTGCTACCGTTTTTAAAAACGGCAACCTGTCAGGCCGCAGCGTGGCTGCCCCATGCTCGGGAGCCGGCAACTCAGACGCCGAAGTATCGCTTCCAGGCCTCCACATCACCTGGCCCCGGCTCGGGAGGTTTGGCCTCCTGTGGCTGCCGCCTCGCCCGCAGCGCGGCGCGGCGTTCCTTCAGCCACTCGTCGCTTCCTATGGGTGTGGCCCGGCACCGCCGGGCGGCGGCCTGAACACGTCGATCACTCGAAACAACAACCCGGTTCCCCGCTGGCTCATCCTCGAGCACCTCTTCGATGAGGCTGTCAGCATCTGGGTACTCACGAGCGAACCAGACCCGCATCGGGCCATGCATCAGCCTGGCCGGCAGGCCATCGGGGGCATGGGCCGCATCGAAGACCACCAGCGTACGCTCTGCCTCCGGCCCGAGCAGTTCCAGAAGATGATCCAGCAACGCCTGACGAGACAACTCGAAACCACGCGGGCCGCGTTCTTCTCCAAAAACGCCCGACGCATGCAGCAGATTGTAGCCGTCGATAATGATCATCGCCGGTCTCCCGTCAGCGGGGCAGGCGGTACTTGACCCGTCCGGCAACAATGGTGGCCACGGCCCGCCCCTTGAGCGTCCATCCATCGAAGGGCGAGTTGATGCTCTTGGATGCAAAGGTCGAGACATCGACCTGCCACTGAAGCGACGGATCGATGAGCGTGACGTCAGCAACCGCCCCCGGCCGCAGGGTGCCCCGATTGACACCCAGAATTTGGGCCGGCAACCGGCTAATCGCATCCACAAAACGCAGCCAGTCAATGTGTCCGGCATCGATAAGTCGCGTCACACAGAGCCCCACGGCCGTTTCCAGGCCGAGGATACCGAAGGGGGCCCGATCAAGCTCCAGCAGCTTCTTTTCAGGTGCGTGGGGGGCGTGATCGGTTGCAATGCAGTCAATCGTGCCATCGACCAGGCCATTGATAATGCCTTCAACATCTGCTGCCGTCCGCAGGGGTGGGCTCATTTTGAAGTTCGAGTCAAACCCGCGGAGGCTCTCATCGGTCAAGGTGAAGTGGTGCGGGCAGGCCTCCGCTGTAACCTGAACACCCCGACGCTTCGCCTGCCGAATCAATTCAACACCATGCGCCGTCGATACATGCATGACATGCAATCGCCCACCGGTGACTTCAGCGAGGGCGATGTCGCGGCCTATCATCACCTCTTCTGCAGCGGCCGGCATGCCCTTCAGGCCGAGGGCCATCGAGACCTGCCCCTCGTGCATCACGCCCCCCCGGGAGAGTTCCAGCACCTCTTCATGGGCCAGAATCGCCTTATCGAACATCCGGCAATATTCAAATGCCCGCCGCATCAACTCGGCGTCGTAGACCGGCGACCCGTCGTCGCTGAAAGCGACGGCTCCTGCCTCAACCAACTGGCCGATTTCGGCCAGTTCTTTTCCGGCTCGGTCACGGCTGACACAACCGACCACAAAGACGTTGCAGGTATCAGCCCGGGCCGCCTTCTGGCGAATGAACTCAACGTTCGCCTGCGTGTCGGTTGGTGGCTCTGTGTTGGGTATGCAGGCGACGCTCGTGAACCCACCTGCAAGGGCGGCGCGGGTGCCCGATTCAATGGTTTCGTCTTCTTCCCGCCCTGGTTCCCGCAGGTGAACATGCATGTCAATCAGGCCTGGCGTCACAATCAGGCCCGATGCGTCAAGCGTTTCGTCAACCTTTCCGAGTGGCTGGCTACCGCTCTGACCGATTGCCACAATCTGTCCATCCTGAATCAAGAGGTCATCGACACGGTCGATTCCCTGGTCAGGGTCGACCACGCGACCTCCACGAATCAGCATCGATGCCATCAGACGATTCTCCCTTCTGCTGCCTTGCTTGCCTGCGTTGATGAACGCCCCCCACAGATCAGCCAGAGGACTGCCATCCGCACCGCCAGCCCATTGGTCACCTGATCAAGTATCAACGACTGAGGGCAATCTGCCACGTCGGCAGTCACCTCAACCCCGCGATTGATCGGCCCTGGAGCCAAAATGACCAAGTCTTTTTTGGCCCGTCTCAGCCGATCTCGGTTCATGGCATAGAGGTGGGCATATTCGCGTACCGATGGAAAGGGACGGGTATGCTGGCGCTCGAACTGAATCCGCAGGAGATTGAGCACGTCACACCGTGGCAGTATTGCATCGAGGTCATGGGACACCTCAACGCCGAGTTCTCGCCAGCCATCTGCCACCAGTGTCGGAGGGCCGCAGAGAATGACCTTCGCCCCTAACTTGGTCAGGCCCCAGATATTCGAACGGGCCGTGCGGCTGTGGGCGATGTCACCAACCAGGCCAACCGTCAGCCCCTTAAGATCACCAAGACGTTCCCGGATCGACAGAATATCGAGCAGTCCCTGGGTCGGATGGGCGTGAGGGCCGTCACCGGCATTGATCACACCCACGTTGAGATGTGAGGCCAGCAGGTGAGGCGTCCCGGGTGTTCCATGGCGAACAACCACAGCATCAATCCCCATTGCCTGCAGATTCTTGGCGGTATCAATAAATGACTCGCCCTTCGAGAGGCTGCTGGTTGACGCAGAGAAGTCGATCACATCCGCTCCCAGCCGGCGAGCCGCAAGGGAGAAACTGGTCTTCGTACGGGTGGAATTCTCAAAGAAGAGATTGACGACCGCCGAACCGGCCAGCACGTCGATCTTGCGACGGCAGCCCTCTGTTGCCTCTTTGCAAAGCACAGCAGTATCGAGGATGAGCGTGATCTCCTCCGCAGTCAGTTCTTCGAGATCGAGGAGATGCTGGTGCGACCATCCGGCAGGCGGTGAGCCAGCTTGGAGCGGCCTTGCAGCAGCGGCGAGAGGGGTCTGCATGGTCATGAGGCGGGGCGACTCAGGAGGAGAAAGTGGGCAAAAGGCGGCAGCCAGGCGAAGTCTACCAGCGGGCTACCAAATCGTCAGCAGGCCGCCATGCTGGACTTGCTCTCGCGACGAAAAAATTTCTACCCTCCCGGCGTCATCCGCGTATCCGGGACACCGCAGACACCAACACGGCCCGCAACGGTGCCCCCACAGCAGTTCCTCATGTATCGATTTCTCCACCCTCGCTCCCAAACGCCGAGCATGGCTGGCGGCCCGGCGGCAATCCGCCACTGGCTGCTACTGGCCATGACTGCCCTGGCGACAGGACCGCTGGTTGGCTGCAGTTCTGCGATTTCGATGCGGGAGAGTCTTCGTACCAGCATTGAGCAGGCCGCAGCCATGACGCAACTGACGTCGCTCGCTGACCTATCCTCCGATCCTCACGCTGCCGAAGCAGGCCCCATTGAAACCGCCTCATACGAGGCCGACCAGATAACCGGGCCGACCTACGCCGAACTTGCCGACTCCCTTGCCGATGACGCAGAAGCCGTGGCTGCTGCTATCGAATCCGCGATCGACAATCTCGCCGAGGCCGATTCACTCGACACGGCCTCGAAGGCGGCGCTCATGGAAACACTCGAGATGACCCCTCAGGCTGACTGGCCGGTCGTCATCGAAGAGTTTACCGGGACACTTACAGCCTTACGGGCCTCAACAAAACCCGGTAACGAACCGGTTCCGTCGACAGAAGACCTGACCGAACCAGGCGCCACCGCGATTCCGACAGCAGCCGTTGAACAGGCGCAGTCAGGCATTGATCCCACAGCCCTGTTGGTGACCAGTGAGACAATCGCTCCGGAATCAGACCTTTCTTCTGAAAACACGTCTCCGCAGGGCATGCCCCCAGAGCCCAGTGAGGATACGGCTGCTACAGACCAAGCAGCCAAGGCCAATGCCGATGCACCGGCTAACGAGCAAGAGGCCGCTGCCGTTCTGACTACGGCTGACCACAAAGCGTCTTCCGACACCAACGCTTCTCCGACTGCGATTGCTGCTCCTGACCAGCCGGTTGAGCCTGTTGCAGCAGAGAGCCTGTCGAGCCATTCCGAGCCAGCCTCGAGCTCGGCAACTCAGGTGAATCCAAGCCCCGAAGACAGACCCTCGCCGGCACCGAGTCAGCAGTTGGCCATTGCCAACCCATCCATCGTTCGAGAAGTCCGGGGCTGGGGCATGGTTGAGCCATTTGCTCCGGAAGATCTCCAGCCCGGTGCGGAGGTGATTGTCTATTTCGAGTTGACCGGACTAACCGGCACGCCGTCAGCCACCGGCATCATCACCCAAGTAGCCACGAGCCTGCGGTTGGAAGACCCGCAGGGCAACGAGTTGCACAAGTGGTCATTCCCACCTATCACCGAAACCTGTGCAACTCAGCGACATGACTATTTTGCCCGATACCTCGTTGATCTGCCGGCTGATCTATCACCGGGACCTCATCGATTTGTGCTCACGGTGACTGACCAGCAGGCCAAGATGACCGCCGAGCAGATTGTTCCTCTGGCGATT
>RGBY01000005.1 GCA_009919445.1 Planctomycetia bacterium | reverse complement strand
TGTATTTGAAGAACCCTCTGGCGTTCTTCAAACACACTTCAAGGCTGCCATGGCCATGGAGGGCATGGCAGTGTTGTTGTGTCGCATGCCGAGCAGGAGGCGAGGCCAGTGTATTTGAAGAACCCTCTGGCGTTCTTCAAACACACTTCAAGGCTGCCATGGCCATGGAGGGCATGGCAGCCGTAAAACTAGTAAATAAGATTCTCTTCGGCGAAGTGGGCGCGGCTTTCATAGGCATGGAAGCATCGGGAGAGCCGGCCGGACAGGATGCGGAGAAACAAAGCCCGGAACTGTTGTTCGGACTGATCAGCAGTCGGAATGGCGCTGTCGGCCGGAAATACAAAATCGTCCATCCGCTTGTCGAAGACGACCGTTTCGTCTGCAACATCGTAGACACGCATCTGTGTGGTCGTGCGGCCTCGGTAGAGGGTCGATCCTTCGTGGAGAGAAAAGTGGTCAAGGTCGATGCCAATAACGAGGTCAGCATCAACCGCTTTGCCAAGTGTGGGATAATCAACCCAGGCATTCTCGTCGAGCCAGCGGGAAACCTCTTGCTGGCTGATCACTTTGACGCCACGAACATTGTCACGGATATTGCTGCCGATGCGTTCTGCTAACTCCCGGGCTGTCCCTGCATCGGTAAATTCCAGTTCGACCACGGGCTTACAGACAATGGCCACGTGTTTGCCTCGGAGGCCTTTGTACTCCGCAGGAACGTCTTCTGGGCTGATCAGATAGGCAACCGTCAGGATCGTGGAGCAACCGCTTGAGAAGGCAAGAAGGCTGCAGCCCAAAAGGGCTACGCAGGCCTGCCGAGACCAACGTAGAAAATCGGGAAGTTGCATCAAAATCCTCGGAAAAGCTCAGGGTTCTCAGGGCAAAACACCGGGGGTGTCACAGAGGCTAGCGGGAGCCTCCGTCGTGGTTCAACGTCATTTCAGTCGTCGTTCCCCGCCGAGGAGGCAGGAAGCGAAGCCTGCCGGTGCCACAAGGCTGGTAGGCTAGTGGAAGAGAGGAAGTCAGGCTTCGTTCAGGTTTCGTGCGGAGAAAGGCGACAAATGATGAATCTGCAAGGCGATTCATCGAGCGATTTTCTGGATGCCGTCATCGCGGGACTGCCAGCGAGTTGGGACTGGCGACAGCCTGTCCTGGTGGCGGTCTCGGGGGGAGGCGACAGCATGGCGCTGCTGCATGGCCTGGTCGCAGTGGGGCAGCGGATAGGGGCCGATGTTGCGGCCCTTCTGCAGGTTGCCCATGTTGAATACGATCTGCGGCCCACTGCCACAGGTGATCGCAACTTTGTTCAGGAGCAGGCTGCGGCTCTTGGGCTGACCTGCCATTGGCGGCGATTGCCTGTGGCTGAACAAGGTTCGAGGCTGTCTGGTGAGGGGCTAGAGGCAGCTGCGCGGCGGGTGCGGTACGACTTTTTCACTGAAGTGGCGGGTGAAATCGGTGCTCGGCATGTGGCTGTCGGCCATACCCGTGATGATCAGGCGGAAACGATTCTGCATCGCGTCCTGCGCGGGACAGGCCTGAACGGGCTGGCGGGTATGCCTCGGGCAAGGCAGCTTGCCGAGGGGGTCAGTCTTGTTCGTCCTCTTCTCGGGATCAAACGGCAGCAGGTTCGTGGCTATCTCGAGACGCATGGCCTTGCCTGGAGGGAGGATGAATCAAATGAAAACACAGCCTTTTCCAGGAATTTTCTTCGCCATCGCTTATTAAGTGAGGCCGAGCAGGGGCCTTACCCAGCTGCAACAGAAGCCCTTGCCAGGCTCGGCGATCAAGCGGCTGAATATGCCTCACGGCGTGCCGAAGCGGTCGCACAGGCCATTGCCGGTGGCGTGAGTCGTGGTGCTGATGGATCTCTGCTGCTATCCCGTCGGCTGGCTGCTGACACCGAGGGCGATGCCCATCTGCTGGCCGATGTGCTTCTGGGAATTTGGCGGCAGCAGGGCTGGCCCCGCCAAGCGTTGACTCACCAGCACTTACGCAGGCTGACCTCAATGTGCACCGCAGGTGACCAGCAAAAAGGTGCTGAGCCCTCTGCTGTTGATCTCCCTGGTGGGGTCCGAGCGATCTGTCACCCCGAAGGACTCCTGCTCCGCCGAACTATGGCCTGAATGACTGCGGCTGGTTCAGTTGCCGGTGAACGGTAGAGGCCGGGGGGGATGAGGGGGCTGCCGGGCCTAGGGGCTTTCTCGAATAGATTGGCCTCTTGACCGCTCTATCAGCCCGTTTCTATCGTCTCGCCCGCTCCGTTCTCCTATCACCATCGTCTCTTTTGAAGCCCTCAGGGGCCCCGGTCTGTCCGTGAAAAGTCTTACTGACTTGCTCTGGTCACTCGTCCGCTGGGCTGTCCCAGTTGCGGTCGCTGGCGTCATCGCTGCGGTAGCAATTGGAACCAGTCGCATCAATGATGAGATTCGCAGTCACGTCGAGCGAGTGGTGGCAGAACGGTTTCCGAACCTACAGGTTGAAGTGCAGGGGGCAAGCCTTCACGAGGGGCAGGGGATTGTTGTCCGCGGACTTTCGCTGAACGACCCCACGCTACCTGAAGCCTGGCAGCAGCTTCTCCGAATCGATGAACTGCACCTTGATTGTGATGCCAGCCTCGCCCATCTGGCTCTTGGGAAACCAGAAATCAGGGCCGTACGGGTCGTCCGCCCTGTCCTCCAAGCAATTCATTTTGAGGACGGTTCCTGGAGCCTTCAGCGGCTGGCAGGCCAGTCGGCTGCCAGTACTGCCTTGCCGATAACCGTCGAAGGAGCCACCGTGCTCTTTGAGGACGTGGCAGCAGAATTTCGTGAGACCTTCCGCCAGGGGCGACTCGACATGCAGCCGGCTGTTGCCGACTCGTCAGGAACGACCTGGTCACGAATACGACTGAGCCTCGATGGCCAGACAATTGAGCGGCTGACTGTTACCGGAGCGGTGGCGCTGGCAGCCAAACAGTTCCAGGTTGAGGCGACGATCGATGGCTTTGATTTTCGCCCACAACTAGTCTCACTACTCCCTGCCGGACTTGTTTCGAATGACTTGTGTCGACAGGCGGCCGATGGACTGAATGTTGGTATCAGTCTGGCCGCGACTGCCACCGGGGCTGTCGACAGACTCTCAGAGGCAACCTTCTCGGTGCAGGGGACGCTTGCCCATGGCCGGTTTGAACACGCAAGGCTGCCCTTTCCGTTGACAGATCTTTCAGCCTCATTCACGGCAGATCGGGAGGGCCTTATTGTCCAGTCGCTATCGGCCCGTTCCGGTGGCACGCTCTTTCGCGGATCGGCTCGTGCGTACAGTTGGTCTGAGACAGCTGACTTCGACTGTCTGCTGGAGGCGGAGCGATTGGTGGTGGGGAGGCAGTGGCAGCCCTTCCTGCCGCCAACGTGGTCCGCTCACTGGCAGAAATTGCTGCCGCAGGGTGAGGTTGATCTACGGGCTGAAGTCGCCCGTCGGGCTGGTGCCATCACCCCTCATTTATCCTTGCGGTGCCGGAACGTTTCTCTCACCCACTACCGTTTTCCCTACCGGCTTGATCGTACGGTCGGGACGGTCATTCTCGACGATCGGATCGTGACGCTCCACCTGACTGGGCAGGCCGGGGGAAATCCGGTTCAGGTTACCGGGACGTTGCGACTCGATGATGGGGGGTCGGTTGGTCACGTCGAGGTTCGCGGTACAGAAATGCCAATTGACGACCGCTTGTTAGCCGCGATGCCGGCAAAAGGAGCTGAGATTCTTCGACAGTTGCGGGCATCTGGAACATTCGAGTTTGTCTTTCGGCAAGACCGAAATCCCTCATTCCCAAAGGGGCATGCCAACTCGCTCGATATCCGCCTGACCGACTGCAGCATGCGGTACGTTCGCTTTCCTTATCCGCTGACCAAGGTACAAGGGGCAGTACGGATGCGGGATGAGAACTGGGTGCTTTCTGATCTCACCGGGCACAATGACACTGGTGTGATCCGCTGCTCAGGCCGCCTTGTCCGCGACGCCTCTGGCCGGGGAAATCTCACCCTTGACCTTGCGGGCAGTCAGGTGGTGCTTGATCAGGAACTCCGCGACGCCCTTCCCGCATCGGTTGCTACCTTCTGGGATGATCTGGCGCCCCGGGGGCAGGCGAACTTCGCTGCGACCGTTCGGCATGTGGTGGGTGAGTCGGGAACGAAGGTCATTCTGGAGGCCACGCCGCATGCTGGTACGGTCTCTATTGAGCCCGCCTGGTTTCCCTATCGGCTTGAGGAACTGCAGGGGCGACTTGCCTGGGACGATGGTTTCCTTGAATTGGACGGCTGGCGAGGCGTACATGACCGGACCTCGGTGGCTGCAGATGGGAGTTGTCGGTTTCTTCCTGATGGTGGCTGGCATGTGTCGTTGTCAAAATTGACGGCCAGTCACTTTCGGGCTGATCATGAGTTGTTGCGGGCGCTGCCCGACGGGCTCCAGCGGGCGCTTACTGCAGTGGAACCGCGAGGTCTCCTGTCAGTTGATGGTAGCCTCGATATCTACTCGACCGAACACGCTTCTGCTCAGGCTGCTGAGACGAAGACAAGCCGGCGTTGTGCCGCCGCCTGGAACTGTCTGCTCGATATGGAGCAGGGGTCACTCGATGTCGGCGTCCCGCTTGATCATGTTCATGGCGGCATGCGGCTACAGGGACGCACGGATGGGCATGCCTGGCATGCCACGGGGGAACTCGATCTCGATAGTGCGATCTGGCAGGGTATCCAGTTAACGCAGGTACGTGGGCCGCTGCTGATGGATCAGAACGGTGTCCGGTTTGGTGCCATGGCGACAGTGGCTGATGGTACGCCACGACGTCTCACAGCAATGGCGGCTGGCGGGACCGTTGAGATTGATGGGATGGCGTCTGCCTCAGGCCCGGGAGGGTTCACGGTGTCGGCAACACTGAGCGACGCCAATCTTGAGCGACTCGCCTGCGACTGCCGCGGAACTCCTCACCGCTATCGAGGGCGGGTGTTTGGCTCGATTGAAGTCAGCGGCACTCGGGCTGGTAGTCATTCGTTGCGTGGGCAGGGGCAATTACGGCTCCGGGAGGCTGATATCTATGAGTTGCCGCTGGTGGTGGCGATGCTGAAGGTGTTGCGGGTGAAATCACCAGATCGCAATGCCTTTGCCTCCAGTTCAGTCCAGTTCCGAATCGAGGGCCCGCATGCCTATCTCGATGAAATCGAATTAGCCGGAGACGCAATCAGTCTGGTTGGGAATGGCGAGGTTGGCTTTGACGGTGATCTGCAGATGACCTTCCGTTCGATCATGGGGGATGTTGAAACCCAACTGCCGGCAATGAAGCGAATGTTGGGTGGAGCCAGTGGCCAATTCCTGCTGCTGCACGTTGATGGCACGCTGGCTGATCCGGAACTGACCACCGAGGCTTTTCCAACGCTGGCGGCGGCCCTGCAGAAATTGCAGTCGCAGCGTCAAGAGAATGGTCGAGGCCTGCGAGTAGGAACCCGACCGCGTGATTCGGGAGCAGGCATGCTACGCGGGTTGTAACGGTACCAGAAGGTGGCATGGCGGGGCCCGGGGGTGGCGGTCGATCGCGTTTCGATGGAGAAAGTCAGCAATCATTCGTACGATTGAGGGAGCGGTCGAATGGCGAGGTGAAGGCTATTCGACCGAGCAGAGAAGTTTTTTTGATTGGCAACAGCGAGGAGGCCGCCGACGTGTCACCAGAAACGCGTTTCGATGAAGCAAGACAAGGGCTTGCCTTTGTCAAGATGCCGGGCTTGGGAACGACTATGTCTACATCGATCGCTTTGTCGAGTCGGCTTCATTTGCACCCGCAGCCTTGGCGAGAGAAATGGCTGATCGCCACAGGGGTGTTGGTGGCGATGGGCTCATTCTCATTGAGCGGTCGATGCGGGCCGATGCCCGGATGCGCATGTTCAATGCAGATGGCAGTGAATCTGAGATGTGTGGGAACGGCGTGCGGTGTGTGGCTCACCTGGTGGTCTCGCGTGGCTATGCCGCAGCCGGTGATGTCAGCATTGAGACTGGCCGAGGCGTGCTCGTGGTGTCAGTTGCCCCAACGGGGCCGAGGTCGAGCCGTGTGCGTGTCGACATGGGGACGCCGCTGCTTCATCCGGATGAGATCCCAGTTGCGGTCCCGGCTTCGGATGGCCGCGTGGTCGACGTCGAGTCGCAGGCGGTTGGCACGCGGGCGGCATGGTGGGATGAGGCAGGGCTTGACCCCCGAATGACCTGCGTCTCGATGGGAAACCCGCATGTCATCTATTACTGCGATAACGTGGCAGCGGTACCCCTTCACGAAATTGGTCCGCAGATCGAAACACACCCACTTTTTCCACGTAGGATCAATGTCCATTTTGTGCAGCGGCAGGCTGCAGGACGCGTCACCGTACGGACCTGGGAACGCGGGACGGGCATCACGCAAGCCTGTGGCACGGGAGCTTCCGCCGTCTGCGTTGCGGGTGTGCTCTCGGGCCGGACTGCCGAGCAAATTGAAGCTGAACTGCCGGGGGGTGTGCTCGAATTGGCCTGGGATGGTGCCGGTTCGGTCTTCATGACTGGGCCAGCCGAGGAGGTCTTCACCGGAATCTGGCCCGCAGATCTTCCGCAAGCCCCGAACGTTCAATGCGGACCCTAGAGGGCTTTGCGGTTGGGAGCGGTAAGCCCGCCTCGCAGGCTATTCCCGAGGAGATGAATCTGAATCGATGAAATTGCAATCAGCATTTGCGATTGGTGGTTGGTCTCTCGTCTCGACGGCCGTGATCCGCCAGTGGCTGGCGACGTTACGATGCCGGGCTGAATATGGTGACTGCACGGTCGATCCCGTTCACCCTGATTTCCAGGGGGCCAAGATCTATATCTTCTGGCACGAAAACATCCTCTTTCCCCTCTTCCTTCGTGGGCACTGCAATATTTCGATGCTGCTGTCACGGCATACGGACGCCGATATCCTCGACAGGGTGGCAAGGATGATGGGGTTTGGGGCCGTGCGTGGAAGCAGTTACCACGGAGGGTCTGCGGCACTCCGGGAACTGGTTCAGCGGGCCAAAACAGGCAGCCTGACCATGACGCCGGACGGTCCCCGTGGTCCCCGTCGTCGCTTGGCTGCAGGCTGCATCTTTTTGGCCAGCACTCTGGGAATCCCGCTGGTGGCAATGGGCTTTGGTTATGACCAGCCGTGGCGGGCGGGCACATGGGATCGCTTTGCGATTCCCCGCCCGGGAAGTCGTGGGCGGGCCGTGGTGAGCCGAGCGGTGCACATTCCCCCAGATCTGGATCGTCAGGCTTTGGAGTGGCATCGAGCTGGTGTTGAGCGTCTTCTCAATCATCTCAGTGATGATGCCGAACAGTGGGCTTGCGCCGGGGGAACTCGGCCAGGAGATCGGGCTGTCCGACCTCAGGTGTCGCGGACTGCCCGCTGGGCCGCAGCACTCCCTGGGCCACGAGGCGTGTCGTTGCTGGAAGAGTTTGAGCGACTCGGCATCACCCTTCATCAGCCTACAGCCGATCGCCTTACGGCCTGAATCCAGGCAAAGGTCCACAGTCAGCTTAACGCGTCAATGCACCACGGACGCGATCAGGAGCAGGCTGAGATCCTTCGAGCTGATCGAGACGGGAACGCAGGCGAAGGACTTCCTGCCTGAGCATGTCGACCTCCTCAGTGAGCATGTGCACCTCTTCAAGAGCAAGAGCCGGGGGTTGTGTCGGGAGTCGCTGTGCCGTTCGGGGGATGCTACCGGTTGGCTGTGTCGCAGTGATCGGGACGCCGACAAGGGCTTCTTCAAGGGCAGGGTCAATTCGCTGCAGTTCGACTTCAGCCTGATGCGATCTCCCGCCAGGGAGGACGTACTGAACGGCGACGAGTCGCCCCGGTGGGCTGCCAGTAACCAAACTGTTGAGTTCTGCTGGCGACCGAACCGGACGGTTGTCAAAGGCAACAATCACACTGCCCGGCGGAAGGCCAGCCTGTGAGGCAGGCAGGCTTTCGATAACGCCGATGACGTAGGCTCCACTGGCCTCCGGCAGTTGGTAACGAGACTGAATAGCCAGATCAATGGGCAGGGTTCCCGTCTCTGGAAAAACGCGATCGTGACGGCTGCGAGGCTGTGGGTGCTGCTGTTGCCGCTGGAGGAGTGGTGGGAATGCCCGCTGCCGACTGGGTGTCGGCAGGAGACGGCGTTTGGCCGCTGGGCTGGCCCGTTTCCGACGGTCGAGAGAACCGTGATCGAGGCGGCGGAGTGGAGGCTGCCGCGTTCTCTGCAGCCTCGGCGAGTTCGACTGTTGCCGGTGAGCGTGTTGCGGCCGGCCGTTCCATGGCCGTCATCGTCACTTCATTGACGCCGTCAGGTCTGCCGATGAGTGCCCGCACTTCTTTCTGTGGTGAAATCGCTGAAAGTAAGGCAGCCAACTGGTCAGCCGACTGAAGCTGCTGCCCATCGATTGCCAGGAGGACATCCTGCGGTTTGATGCCAACCTCGTGCGCCGGACTGGGTTCTGTCACTTCGACAATCACCAGCCGTCCAGTGACCAGCGAGTCATCCACGATAAGCCCGAGCCATCCGGGAGGAGGTGTCCCGGCTGCCTTTCTGGGGGCAGCACGCGGCGAAGAGCGGGTTGCTGTGTCAGCTGTTTCCGTCGCCTCCTCTGCCGGTTCGCGTGCAGCTGGAGGAACAACAACTTCAGTCGCGGTCGTTGCAGCGGCTGGCTGCGTCGCCGTGGGGCGATCGGGTGTAGGTGTTTCAGTGGAGGTTTCCTCAGTTGCTGAGGTTGTTGGTCGGTTAGCTTTTGTGAGCGGGATTTGTACGGGGGCCCCAACCGAGATCTCATCTGATCCAACTTTTTGTACAGTTGGTTCATTCGCCAGCGTGTCGGCCTGCCCGGCGACCAAGAGAAAGAAGGAGAAAATCACTCCGGCAGAAAACGCATTGCCGAAAATTGTGACGCGGCACGATGCAGCCAAGCGCGACAGAAAACGACAGTTCAAAAAGGAGCGTTGTGTCACGGGAGGCTTTTGAGAGAGTGTGAAAATCTGCCGACCTTCATCGTGCTTCCGACCTTCGCCATGGTGGCGAAAACGAGGCAATCGATGCTGGTTATGAGTATACGCGAACCCGGCACGTCTGCATGCAGTTCACCACCAACCCACAGGTTTTCCACCACCCTTTCTGGGAGCAGACGGGCGGCGTTCAGCCGTGCAAGAGGCGTGCGTCAGAGGTTGTTTGACAGCACTGCTAGCACTTCTATACTCGGCCGCCGGGAAGGGGCAGGAGGCCGTCAGCGGTCACCCGCCAGCAGACAGCAAGACCTGCCTGCGTTCAACGCTTCAATTGGTGAACCTTTGATGCGTTGTGCTTTCCGTTTGCTGTGCTGAAATGGATTGCAAAGCCGGGGTTTCCCGGGACATGGAGTGTCTCAAAACGTGACAAATTCGAATCATCGCCGGCCACGTTGCGTGCCTTCACCCCGGACTTCTGCGGGGCCTTCTGCCAAACCATCTGCCAAGAAGGGGAGCGAATCGTTTCGGCGATCGGCTCGTCTCGCCAAGTCGGGGCCCCAACGGGTGGGTCAGCTGCCCTCCGGAGAACTCCTCAAACTTGTTGCCGAAGACCTTCCCGAAGACGCCGCGACAAGCCAGGCGGCCGAAATCAGTCAGGGTTGCGACCAGGAACGCGCGGCGATTCTGGCCGGCCTGCGGGAGCGACTCGGTGACGAGCGGTTTGCGGTCTGGTTTGGAGATTCCTGCCGCGTCGACGTTGCCACTGCTGACGATGGCCATCGGGCCGTGACGCTCTGGCATGAACAGGGTGCGGCGGGCGATTGGCTGCGGCGGACGTTTGGCAGTGACCTCCAGGCGGTGGCCGAGTCTGTCTGCGACGGGCCGGTTGTTTTGACCTGGCAGCCACTCGCCGCTCGTGCCGCATCCCAGCGGCAGCCTGGTGCCCCTCAGCAGCGAAATCTGGATGAGCCACCGCCCTCGAAGCTGGGCCTCCAGCGGCAAGCTGCTCAGGAGCGGAGTGCAGGGGGGCCGGACACTCAGCAGCCGGCTGGCAGCCTTGCTGGACGTCAGGCGGTGCGGCTGGAGGATTTTGTCGTCGGCACGAGCAATCGCATGGCCTACGCGGCGGTGGAACTGGCCGTCAATCGCCTCGGCGAGATGTCACCGGTTCTCCTGCATGGGCCAAGCGGCGTCGGGAAAACCCATCTCTTGTCAGCCATTTACAACTTTGCTCGTGAGCAACGGCCAAGCTTGTCGGCGGTGATGCTGTCAGCAGAGCAATTCACAACGAACTTTCTTCAGGCATTGCAGGGCAAAGGGCTGCCCGGTTTTCGCCGCAGTTGTCGTTCAGTCGATCTGCTGGTGGTCGATGACCTGCAGTTTTTTGTCGGCAAGCGTGCCACGCTGCTGGAACTTCAAAGTACCGTTGACACCCTTCACCGGGCTGGCAAGCAGGTCATTTTTGCCAGTGACCGAGATGTCGAGTCGCTGGAAGGGTTGGGAAGTGAGCTGACTGGTCGGATCCGGGGGGGGATGACAGCGGCGTTGATGCCACCCGATGGTGATGTGCGACGCGGGATTGTGGCCGGGCTGGCAGCTCGACGCCGGCTCCAAATGCCTCCGGAGGTCACTTCCTATCTTGCTGATCACCTCACCCGGCATGCCCGAGAGTTGATCGGCGGGGTGAATCGATTAGAGGCGGCCAGCCATATGCTCGGTGTTCCGATTACGCTGGAACTGGCCCAGGAGTCACTCACCGATCTGATTCGCTCAAGCAGTCGCAGCCTGCGGCTGGCTGATATTGAACGGGCTATTTGCACGGCATTTGGAATCGGAGACGCAGAGCTTCAGTCGTCGCGGCGGACCCGGGCGGTGAACCATCCACGGATGCTGGCCATGTTTCTGGCGAGGAAACATACAGGGGCAGCCCTTTCTGAAATTGGTCGGTACTTTGGTCGCCGAAGTCACTCGACTGTTATTTCTGCAGAAAAGACTGTGCGGAAGTGGCTTTCTGCCCAGTCGCCGGTTGTGCTGGCTGACGCTTCATGGGACATCGATCAGGCAATTCGCCGGGTCGAGGATGTCTTGCGAGCAGGCTGAGAACGTTTTTGTCGACGGGAAGCCAACGGGAACTTGCTCAGACGAGAGGCCTGCTGTCTTTTTCGCTGGAAAAGCAGTCACCAGCCGGAGGCTTGCTGCGTTACCGGGTGATGAGTTCTTCTTCGAGGCTGGCCTTGTAGCGAACGCTTGAAGTTGGGCCGTGAAAGCCAACAACGCGTCGGTCCACACTGGTCTGGCGACGGATCACCCGTCCCAACCCAATGTCGAAGTCAATCTGGCCATCCCAGATTCGTTCCAAGAGTCTCGACTCAATTCGTGGATCATCGATCGGAGTCAGCACCGTGGTGTCGACATGGATGACGGCAATGTTGTCTTGGATGGAAGCCACCCGGTATCGGAGCCGAGTGCGAATCGACCGCCGGGGGCCCCCGGGGATGTCGATGACGATTTCTTCAGGGACAGTCCAGGAACTGCCTTCCGTAACGGGCTCATCAGGAAGGGGGACCACCATGAGGTCACCTGTATTTGATGGCGGGCTGGGAAAGAGGTCGCGACGGTTCAGGACACGCCCGCAAGGATCGAGCGTCAGTCGAGAGAGTGGCCGCCCGAGACTTAGCCGCACACCCTCATAGCCAGACGGCGCAGGGGCGTTACTGTCACTCTCCCAGCGAACCACGTCCTCACCGCTGGTTCGCGAAGTCATGGTGACGTCATCGACTGAGTGCTCAATCGTCGTCTGGCCATCCTCGTCAACGCCAGTCACCTTCCAAGACTTCACCGAGTCGGTGGCGGTCTCGACGCTCTGGGTCGTTCCATTGACGGTGGTCTCAGTCACTGCTCGGTGTGCCACCCGGGCTGAAACGGTCTCGCCGGGTTGAAACTGATAGCGGAGCAGGTGGCCCGCCTCAGCCGGCTGAGGTGGGCCAGCGATTGTGGAATCGGCAGCGGCAGCCACCATCGTGGCCAGCAGGAGGCTCGTAAGCCCCAGGGGCAGCCATGTCAGGATGGGCAGGTAACGCCGAGCCTTCATAAACAGAATTTCCCGGTGAGGGTCAGGGTGGGTTAGTGGAGGCGTCCCCCCCATGCCAATTTGTCTCGCAGAGTCGAGTAATAGCCGTGCTGACTGGTTTCGATCAAGTGAAATCTTGGTCTGGCTCGGGAAACCCGAATCTGATCGCCTGCCTGCAGTGAGGCCAGCAGTCGTCCATCAACCACGCAGGCCGACCCCTCATTGGGGGCAGGGACGGCCAGACAGTAATGCCGAGAGGCCGACTCGATCATCGTTCGATTGGTCAGCGTGTGCGGGTTGAGCGGTGTGAAAATGAATGCCTCGAGCGATTTTCGTACGATTGGCCCCCCGGCCGAAAGGTTATAGGCAGTCGAACCGACCGGCGTGCTGATAATAAGCCCATCTCCCCGATAAACCGTGGCCAGTTCATCGTCGACGAACAGTTCTATCTCGATCATGGAAAAAGGGGGGCCGGCTACCAGTGAGGTTTCATTGAGTCCTAGATCAGAGGCGATTGGCCGACCATCTCGGAGCACGGTGGTTTCAAACATCATGTGCTCGACAAGCCGAAATCGCCCCGCGATTACTTCACTGATGGCGGCTTCGACTTCGTCTGGTGAGAAGTCTGCCAGGAAGCCGAGTCGACCGAGGTTGACCCCGAGAACCGGCGTCTGGTGATAGCCCATCCAGCGGGCGGTTCGCAGAATGGAGCCATCTCCTCCCAGGACGATCACCAGATCGGCGGCCTGGGCAATGGTCTCTTCGGCCGGCTCCTCCTGCACAGGTTCCCAGGCCGAGCGATCGGCCAGGCGAATACGCACGGTGTGCCCCAAAGCGGTCAGCAATTGTTTGAGACTATCGGCGAGCCTGTCGCTGCCCGACACTTCTTCGGGACCAACGATGGCAATAGCAAGCCTCTCATCGACCGGTTTTCCCGACTGGAGGAGGCTCCTGAGCGGCAGGGGAGCGTGAGTCGGCGAATCGGTGGCATCATCAGCCATGGGGAGCACCTGGCCCAGCAGCGATGGAGGCAGTTATCACTCGTGAACCGGAATCGAGACGGCGGCGGTCGTTTCCCGCCCTGCCAGTTTCCGGCAAGCAGTGGCGATGCCGGCGGCATCAAGCCCCAATTCAGCCAGGAGTTCGCCCCGGTCACCGTGTTCGACAAAGCGATCGGGGATGCCCAGACGCAGAATGGGCCCTGTCCTCAGGCCAGCCTCGTTGACGACCTCGAGCACCGCAGAGCCGAAGCCTCCCTGCGTTGTATTTTCTTCAACGGTCACAACCCAGGCCGCCGCCTCAAGACGGTGGAGCAGCGACTGCTGGTCAAGCGGCTTGATAAACCGGGCATTCAGCAGGCCGACATCGAGCCCCTCTTCGCGAAGCTGGTCGGCCGCCTCGAGGCAGGAGCCAATCAGACTGCCGCAGCCGATGATGAGGCCATCGCGACCTTCCAGCAGCGGTTCGGCATGGCCAGCCTCGATGGGGCTGCGGTCGTTCCCAAAACGCTCAGTCAGGCAGGTTTCCAGAACAGCCTTCGGGTACCGAATTGCCACCGGCCCCGGCTGGTTCAACGCCCAGGCGAGCATGGCTGTCAGATCGGCTTCGTCCGCCGGTGAGAGCACCGTCATGTTGGGGAACAGCCGCATGTAGCCAAGGTCAAAAACGCCATGGTGGGTAGGGCCGTCGGGGCCAGTCAGGCCAGCCCGGTCTAGCATGAACACCACGGGCAGGTTCTGCAGGCAGACCTCTTGGAAGATCTGGTCGTACGAACGCTGCAGAAATGTACTGTAAATATCAACGATTGGACGGCAGCCAGCCTTGGCCTGACCGGCTGCGAAGGCAACGGCGTGTGACTCACAGATGCCAACATCAAAGAATCGCTCAGGGAACTCCTCTCGCACCTTTTCAAGTTTGTTGCCCTGGCACATGGCGGCTGTCATGACTGTCACACGCTCATCCTGCCGCATGCAGTCAGCGATCGCCTGGCTGGCGGCGTCGGTGTAGCCCCGGACAGAGGACTTCTTCACCGCAACCACGCAGTCGTCATCATCACACTCAAACGGGGCCGGCGTGTGAAAGAAGACTGGGTCGTCTTCAGCCGGCTTAAACCCGTGTCCTTTTTCGGTAAGCACGTGCAGCAGAATCGGCCCCTCCTCGTCCTTGATCAGTTCGAGGTAGCGGATCAGGTTGGGCAACGCATGGCCTTCAACAGGCCCGAAGTACCGTACCCCAAGTGCTTCAAAGAGCATGCCACCGTGCAGCGTGGCCTTAAGTGAGTCTTTGACGTTGTGGAACACCCGCTCCATCGACTCACCGACCATCGGGACGCCTTTGATCAGATCGCCCGCTTTGTCTCGCAGGCCGCGATACCACGGGTTTGTGCGAACCACATCAAGGTATTCGGCAAGTGCCCCGACTCGTGGGCAGATCGACATGCGATTGTCGTTCAGAATGATAAGGAGCCGCTTCTTTAAAAATCCGGCGTTGTTGAGGGCCTCAAAGACAATCCCTGACGGAAGTGCGCCATCGCCGATCACAGCCACGCTGCGGCGGTCCTCTTCACCTCGCAGGGAATCACCGCTGGCCAGGCCGAGAGCAGCCGACACACTGCAGCCAGCATGGCCAGTCATGAACAGGTCGTAAGGGCTTTCAGCTGGGTTGGGGAAGCCCATCAGCCCGCCCCGAGTGCGGATTGAGTCGAACTGGTGATATCGGCCCGTGATGAGTTTGTGCGGGTAGACCTGATGGCCAGTGTCCCAGATCAGCCGATCCCGACTGAAGTCAAAGACTCGGTGCAGGGCGAGGCAGAGTTCAACAACGCCAAGATTCGAGGCAAAATGAGCGGTGCGACTTGCGGCGACCTGACAGAGCGACTGCCGCATTTCGGCAGCCAGATCATTGAGCTGGTCGATGCTGAGGCCCTGGAGATCGTGCGGGGACTCAATCGTAGGCAGAATTGCTGACATCTCTACTCGAACCTCCTGTCCCGGACCCCTCTTGAGAGGGCACCGCCAGATTGCGGGAACTCTTCAAAGTCTAGCCGAAGCCTTCGCGGCTGACGACCGCCAGGCCGTCGCCCCGGGGCTTCTCCCCCTGATTCGTTCAAGAGGAACGGCTGACAATCCAGCGGGCGAGGGCGCTGAGGGGAGCGGCGGGCTCCCCAAAGCCGCTCAGTGCGGCCGCCGCCTCGGCTGCCAGGGCTTCGGCACGGGCCCGACTGGCTGTATTTCCGATCACCGTGGGGAAGGTGAGTTTGCCCCGTTCGGCATCCTTACCCACGCGTTTCCCCATCGCCTTTTCGGTGCCTTCCGCATCGAGCAGGTCGTCGGCGATCTGAAAGGCGAGGCCAAAAGCGCGACCATAGTCGGCGAAGGCCCGTCGAGCGGCAGCGTCGCCTCCGGCTGCCAGGCAGCCGAGGTCGAGCGAGGCCAGAAACAGGCAGCCTGTCTTGCGGCGATGAATTCTCTCCATCCAGGCAACCTGTTCGTCCTGCGACCGAGTGTTGATGTCATCAATCCAGCCCCGCTCTGCAGCAAGGTCATCAGCCTGTCCGCCGACGAGGGCTTCTGCTCCTGCGGCTTGAGCGAGCACGCAGCAGGCCTCTCCGGCTGTCTCGGCAGGAAAGCCGGTGGCGAGTGTCTGGAAGGCAAGCGGCTGGAGGGCATCACCACAGAGGATCGCCGTTGCTTCGTCGAATGCGCGGTGGCAGGTGGGCAGGCCTCGTCGCAGGTCGTCATCGTCCATCGCTGGCAGATCATCGTGCACCAACGAGTAGGCATGAATCATTTCGACGGCGATTGCTGCCGGAACGGCCTGCTCCCAGGTGCCCCCACAGGCCCGGGCAGCCTCAAGGGCGAGTGCCGGCCGCAGTCTTTTGCCAGGCGCCAGGAGCACATGTCGCATGGCGGCGACCAGACGCGGAGCGGCTTCGCCGGAGAAGGTCAGTGAAGCCTCAAGCCGTGGGGCCATGAATGCTTCAACCGCAGTGAGGGTTTCACGGACTAGGTGTTCGGGGTCGTTCGTCGAAGGCATGGCAGGTGAGGAAATCGTCACGAGGAAAGGCGTCGGGTGTCAGGTTCGGTTAAGCAGTGGAGAAAGAGTGGAGATGGCGGCCGGCAATCCTGCGGGGGATGGTGTGGGGCAGCAGCCAGGACAATGAATGGTTTCCCCAAGAGAGGTTTCTAGGAGTTGTCGAGGGGATCGTCCATCCCGGGCAGTCGTTGTCGGCTTTGGCCGCTGGCGGTGGCCTTCTTGGCCCGAGGACGACGGCTGGTGCGTTTGCTGGTTGCGGTCGTCGTACCTGCGGCTTCGCCAGCCGATGGGCTGGTGGGGTCAGCATCAGCAAAGACAGGATTGCCGTCGTCGTCGATTCGCACCAGCGTCTGCACCCGCCGTTCGACGTCGGACAGTTTTTCGTGCAGCTGCCGTAACAGCCCGACGCCCTGTTCGTAGGCGGCCATTGATTCAGCCAGCCCAAGATCGCCTGATTCCATTTCACGGATCAGGCCATCGAGTTGGTCGAGGGCTTCTTCAAAACTTTGTGACTCGGTGGCTGCAGGAGAGGTCTGTTCAGTCATGGAGAGATCCAAAGGAAAAGCAAGCGGAGGTATTGTCTAGCGAGTTTGTTCAGGTTCATTTTTTTCAGGAGCAAGGCTCTGCTCAACACGGCTATGCAGCTGTCCTTGAGCGAGCTGGGTGACGATGGTGGAGCCCACTGGTGCCTGCTGCCAGGAACGAAGCGGCCCGCCGCCAGCAGCCGGTGTCGTGACCGAATAGCCGCGGGCCAAGAGCCCCAGGGGGCTATCCGCCTCAAGCCTGCCGGCGGCAGCCGCCAGCCTGTCATGGAGTCGCTGGACGGTGTTCATGCCCAGCTGCCGGAGACGTCGGGCTGTGTCGGTCAGCCGTTGCCGTTGCTGATGAAGTGGCCGGTGTGGCTCGGTGATCGCGCGGCAGGCCGCGAGTCGGTTGAGCCGTTGCCGGGCCGCTGCGATCCGTGCCAGCAGGCTCTGTCGAAGCCGGCTTTCGCAACTGGCCAGCCCGTTGAGTACCTGCTGCCGGTCGGCCGCGATGCGAACGGCCGCATCGGTCGGTGTCAGGCCCCGGCAGTCAGCCACGAGATCGACCAACGAGACATCAATCTCATGGCCGATGCCAGCAATCACAGGGACTGGCGACGCGGCTACGGCCCGCACGAGAGGCTCCTCGTTAAACGCCCAAAGATCCTCAAGGCTGCCCCCACCGCGAACCAGCGCCACGACGTCGCAGGGTGGCCTAAGCTGACCAGCAAGCCTCAGGCTGGCAGCCAGTTCCTCAGCTGCGCCTGCGCCCTGGACTCGGGCTGGAATGAGCATCACCTCCGCCAGCGGCCAACGGCTGAACAACGTTTCCAGAAAGTCGGCAATGGCTGCCCCTGACGGGCTGGTGATGAGGGCAATCCGTCGCGGAAACCTGGGCAGTGGCCGCTTTCGCTCGGCGGCAAACAGGCCTTCAGCCTCGAGTGTGGTATGCAACGCCCGCAAGCGGGCCTCGAGCGTTCCGGTTCCGAGGGCATGACAGCGGTCGATGGTCAACTGGTATGTGCCGCGGGGAGGGTAGACCTCAATTCGCCCGTGACAGAGGACCTGGAGGCCGTCGGCTGGCTCGATTGCCAGGGTCGGCCGTGTCCCCCGCCAGATCACCGCTCGCAGGAGTGCATTTTCATCCTTCAGGCCCAGATAAATGTGGCCGGAGCCGGCGACCACAAGATTGGTCACCTCACCGGCCACCCAGACGTCAGCGAACCGCGATTCGAGTTCATCCTTGACGCGGGCGGTCACCTCCGACACGCTCTGGGCATGTTCGGGGAGGTTCGCTGGTTGGTTTCCGGCGTGCCGCTTCATCCCCGAGAGTCTACCCGGCCGCCGGCTCTGGTCTCCACTACCCCAGTGGGGCCCGGCGGCTGCTCACCAGCAGGTTCCTGACCGTTATGACCGCCACTTCCCAGACCACCGCAGCCGAAGCCCCAAACGCCCCTCGCTTCGCCCTGCTCATCGTTTTCCTGACGGTCTTCATCGACCTGCTTGGCTTCGGCATCGTCCTGCCCGTCATGCCCCGGCAGGCTGAGCCCTATCTGAATGCCGTGGGGGCTTCCCCGCTGGCTGCCGGTGGGGTGATCGGCCTGCTGTTTTCGGTGTTTTCATTGATGCAGTTCATTTTTAGCCCGATTCTGGGAAGGCTGTCCGACCGGTACGGCCGGCGGCCTCTGCTGATCCTCAGCCTGCTTGGGTCGGTGGTCTTCTACGCCCTTTATGGATTCGCCGTCTCGCTCCCCGCGACCCAGGCCAGGCTTGCTCTTGGGCTGATGCTGGCCTCCCGAATTGGTGCTGGCATCGCTGGTGCCAGCGTGGGAACAGCGGCTGCTGTGATTGCCGACTGCACGACGCCCCAGCGGCGTGCCCGTGGCATGGCACTGATTGGCATCGCCTTTGGGGCTGGCTTTACCTTGGGCCCCCTGATTGCCTTCTTCGGTTTGGCCATGTTCGATCAGCGGCCCTGGGGGGTTGGTGCCTTGGCATCACTGCTCTCGCTGGCCGCCCTGCTGCTGGCCGTGTTTGTCTTTCGCGAGACACGCGTTCCGGGCCGTAAGGCAGCCAAAGATTTCTTCAGCTGGTCGCGGACGCTTGCCGTGCTCGGCATGCCTGCAGTGGGAAGCCTGATCCTGACCTACTTCCTCGCTATCTTCGCCTTCGCCAACTTTGAGGCGACGCTGGCTCGGTTTACCCAGTTCGGGGCTTCGCACCGCCTTCTATCTGGCCTCGGCAGTGGGCGTCTGGGGGTTTGCCTTCGTGAACCCATCGGTCTCAGCCCTGATTTCCCGGTCGGCTGATCCGGAGGAGCAGGGTGAGGTGCTTGGGGTCAACCAGTCCTTCGCGTCACTCGGGCGAATTCTGGGGCCACTGGCTGGCTCACTTCTCTTCGCCGTGCATCCTTCCCATGTACTGCCCTTCGTGGCAGCGGTGCTGACACTGCTGGGCGTGGCGGCAATTGTGGCGGGTGGTGTGATGCCGGCGCGGGAACGGTTCCTCGAAAAGGTCTGACTAAAGAAGGCCTGAAACGAGAAGGACTGAATCGCCTCAGGGTTAGCCGGGCGTACCTTTGCCTTGCGACACCAGCCGTTACGGGTTGCCGCTCTCTCCCGCCTCGGCTGGGAAATCAGCAGCCGAGTCAGGCGGGGGGCTGTCTCCTTCGGCTGCCTGGCTGAAGGCTTCTCGGGAAAGCCCGTACTGTTCCAGTTTGCGGTAGAGCGTGGCTCGGCTGATGCCGAGTGCTTCAGCGGCTTCCGGCACGCGGCCGTCCGATCTTCGCAAAGCCTCCTCGACAAGAAGCCGCTGCCAGTCATCAAGCAACAGTGAATTACCGAGTTGTTCGGAGGTCCGAAGTGGATCGGGTATTGCTCCTGCAGCCTCCGCCATCGAACGAAAGTCTTCAGGGGACGCCTTCACGGTCTCAATGGCCGCCAGGGAGACAGGCTCCGCTGGTTCGGCAGCCAGCGGCTGCTGTTCCTGTCCCGCACAGGCAGCGGCCGTCAGGCTGGCCAAGGCGACCAGAAAGTCAAAGTCACTCTCACGCAGGGAGCCCGAACCAGCCGTCGCACAGATCACGGCCCGGGGCCGGTCTGTTTCCAGGACGGGAATGCATGTCAGGTCATAGCCACCCTCAGCCGCCGCTTGGTCGGCTGCCTTGTGGGTGATCCAGACAGCCTGGCCGTCACCAGAGAGCCGATGGCAGTCAGAGCCGGCGATCCGCTCGGCCAGTTTGGAATTTGGTGGCACCACCAGAACCGGCTCGAGGGGGGCGGCGTCTTTCACCGTGAACCAGCCGACCGCATCAGCGGCCGTGTGCTCGGCTGCCAGTTCAACTGCGGCCGTCATAATGTCATTGAGTGAGCGAGAGGAAAGCAGGTGGATGCTGATCTGATAGAGCAGCATGGTTCGCCGGTTGTCGTCGTTTGATCCTGCTCGGGCCCGCTGCAGCGCGTCTCCTTCAAACTCGGCAATCGGTCCGCAGCGGACCAGTTGCTCAGCATGATTTCCTGAGAGGGCAGTCGAGCGGCGGGAGAAAGTGCGAAAGACAAGTTCGGTTGTGCCAATCCGAACCGCCATGCCCGGCTCGAGTGTGGCTTCGTCAACACGTCGGCCATCGACCCACGTGCCATTTCGACTACCCAGGTCACGAATCTGCCAGCGACCGTCGCCGCAATCCCGTTCGATTACGGCATGTTCACGGCTGGCGAGACGGTCGGGAATGACAATGTCTCCATCGGCGGAGCGTCCGATCGTGTTCCCACCAGTGGCGGCCAGCAGAAAGGTTGGGCCGTTACGCCGGGCAATCTGGAGCACGAGTGCCGCCTCCAGCCGCACCGTTGTTGAGCCGGTTCGGCTGGGTGACTCAGTTGGGATCGATACACTCGACATGAGATCGGTTCTTCCCTGCCCGGCTGGAAATCAGCGTATGAAAACAGCAAAAGCGTTGAGGGTCGCCCCAACTCCCCACCGAGACAGCCATCCTGGCGAGAGAGGCAGACGCTCTGGCAAACTGGTCTAGGATAAAAAGAATGCAGGATGAGCAGAATGAAACGAAAGATGTAATCATAAGAAAGAAAGTTTCCTTCCGAAAGTCAGTTGCTCGAAGAGGTCGCGATGCCTGCTCAATCACCCGTTGGCCCAGCCGCGTCTCCCCGTGCAGGAACAGCAGGTGCTTTTTCACCGCAAACAGGCCTGCTGGTTGTGGGGCATGGCACTGCCAATCCAGCCGGAGCGGCCGAAACAGCCGCTGTGGCGGCAATGATTGGCACCGCGTCCCCGACAACCCCAGTGGAACTGGGATATCTCGAAGTGATCGAGCCATCAATCGACAAGGCGGTGGAGCGGCTGGCGGCTCGAGGCTGTCGCGAGATTGTGGCATTGCCGATCCTGCTTTTTGCGGCGGGGCATGCCAAACGTGATGTGCCGACTGCGTTGGCTGAGGCTGGATCACGCTGGGGGCTCTCGGTGCGGCAGGCTTCACCGCTGGGCTTGCAGCCGCAACTCATCTCCCTTGCGCAACGTCGATTTCTGCAGGCGGTCGCAGCCGTGCCTCCATACGCCGCTGAAGAAGAGATGATTCTGGTGGTGGGGCGGGGTTCGAGTGATCCGACTGCAGCCCATCAGCTCAGGGCCTTTGGCAACGCTGTGTACGACTCAGTTGAGCGGGCCCAGGGCCGGCAGCGTTCGATCGGTTTTGTCGCGGCAGCCCAGCCAACGCTGAAAGATGCGATCGAGGCGGCTGCCAGTCCAGCGACCGGTAGCCCGGTTCCCAAACGGGTGGTGGTTCATCCCCATCTTTTGTTTCCCGGCCACGTGGAAACCCAGGTGACCGGTCACCTGCAGCGTGCCCAGCAGCTTTGGCCGGCTATCGAGTGGGTGCAGGTGGGCCGTTTGGGTCCAGCGTCGGGCGTCGTTCAAGCCCTCATTGCTCGCGGGCTTGAACTGGTCAAGCCCAAGGAAAACAGGGTGGTTGCGGACGAGGCTGGTGCGTCGGCCTGAAGTGCCGTTGCCTTGAGCAGGCCTCGTGGCCGATGATTGGAGAGTTCCCCACGACTGGCCACCATAACCGGCTTCGTCGTTGCCGCCCTGTACAGGAGTCTGCTGCGTGGATCACACCCGAACGCTGTTTCTAGGAAAGAACCGACCGCTGTGCCAGCGTCATGGCTGGAGCCCTTGGTGCGGCATGATGGTCGTGGCCTGCCTGCTCCTTTCCCTGTGGGCATCCACCGAGGCCGCCGAACAGCGGGGTCCGGCCCCCGGGCCAAATGATCGGCAGATCACTCTGGCGGTAAAGAGTTACCTGGAGCGTGAGCACTTTCTGCGGCATCCGATTGATGACGAGATTGCCGCCCGTTGGTTCGATACGTTCTTGGAGGCACTCGATCCGCAGAAGGTTTACTTCCTGCAGTCTGACGTCGATGCCTTTGCCGCGAAGAAAAATCTTCTTGACGACCTCGTTCGCCGGGGTGACGTCAGTTTTGCCTACGAGGTCTACGACCGCTTTCTGCAGCGTATCGACGAACGCCTCCCTTGGGTTGAGAAGCTGCTGGCCACCACGCTCGACTTCAACCGTGATGAATCGATTGTGATCGATCCCGATGAGACCACCTGGGCTCAAACGCCAGCGGAGGCACAGGAAAAATGGCGGAAGCGAATCAAGTACGACCTGCTTGTTCAGAAAATGGAAAAGACATCGCCGCAGGAGGCACGGGAAAAACTCGGTCGCCGCTACCGCAGTTTTTCCAAGCGGATGCATCAGACCAGTGCTGATGAACTCCTCGAAATCTATCTCGTGTCGTTGACGAGTTCGCTCGATCCGCACACAAGCTTTATGTCACCGGGAACCTTAGAAAATTTTGAAATCAGCATGCGGCTGCAGTTGGATGGAATCGGTGCATCGCTGAAATCAGAAGACGGCTACACCACTGTGGCAGAGTTGGTCCCTGGGGGTGCCGCCGATAAGGATGGCCGACTCAAGAAGAAGGATCGCATTGTCGGGGTCGGCCAGGGAAGTGAAGGTGAAGTTGTCGATGTGGTCGACATGAATCTCAACGACGTGGTCAAGTTGATTCGCGGAGAACGCGGTTCGGTTGTTCGGCTGAAGGTCATTCCTGTGGGGAAGAATGTTCCGCAGGTTTATGACATTGTCCGAGCCAAGATCGAACTGCAGGATAGTGCCGCTCGGGGTGAGGTTATTGAGCAGGGGAAGAAGCCTGATGGGTCGCCCTGGCGGATCGGCGTGATTAACCTTCCCAGTTTCTACATGGACATGGATGCAGCCCGACAGGGGCAGGCCGATTACAAAAGCAGCACCCGCGACTGCCGGCGGATTCTCGATGAGTTCCGACAAAAGCGAGTGGATTGTGTGGCGCTAGACCTCCGCAGTAACGGCGGCGGGTCACTGCCTGAGTCAATCTCATTAACGGGGCTGTTTATCGACACGGGGCCCGTCGTGCAGATCAAGGATGCCGACCAGCGGGTTCAGCAGTATGACGACCTTGAACCGGGAGTTGCCTGGGATGGTCCGCTGGTGGTGCTGGTGAACAAGTTTAGCGCCAGTGCCAGTGAAATTGTCGCTGGAGCAATCCAGGACTATCGTCGTGGGCTCGTCATTGGTGATGAGACGACTCATGGCAAGGGAACTGTGCAAAGCCTGCTCGATCTGGGGCGGCAGCTCTTTCAGCGACTTCCTAATGCGCCATCTCTCGGGGCAATCAAGATCACCATGCAGCAGTTCTACCGGCCGAGTGGTCTGAGTACCCAGTTGGAAGGCGTAAAGAGTGATGTTGAGTTGCCAAGCATCACCAATCACTTGCCAGTCGGCGAGTCTGATCTCGACAACGCCATTCCCTTCGATCAGATCGACGCGGCAGACTTTGTGCCGACGGGCCGCGTCACCGAGCCCATGCTAAAGATGTTGCGGCAGCGGTCTGCTGAACGTGTCGCGGTCGATGAAGAGTTTCTCGAACTGGCAGACGACATTGCCCGGTACGAGAAACGCAAGCAGGACAAAACCATTTCGCTGCTGGAGTCTGACTTCGCCAAGCAGTGGAATGAAGGCAAGGCTGCCGAAGAAGAGGAAGAAGAGAAGCAGGAGAAAGATGCCGGACCACGGCGTCCGGTCGTGACTCGTGATTTCTATTTCGATGAGGCAATGAGGATTACGGCAGACTATCTGGCTGCCCTGGCCGGTGGGATTCCAGGGCTGGCTCAGTCGGAAACCAGTTCGGTCGCACCGTAACAGAAGCCAGCCTGCGAGTTGGCAGAGGGCCGCGTCGGGGGTGGGGTTGCCAATCCACGGCGAGTTCAAAGCAGGCTGCCAACAGCCTCGAGGGCATTCGGGTGAGCAGGACGGCACCCGAGGTCGGCCCAGACTTTCCGCGAATCAATCTGCTTGTCACCGCCCCGTGAATGACTGGCCTTCGGTTCCCACGCTGGGGTTGGGCTGCCGGTGAGACGGGCCAGGGTTGTGTACCAGTCCCGCCGGCGGAGTGGGGTGCCATCTGAGACGACGTAGAGGGGCTCTGGCTGGCTGAGGCTGGCCAGTTCACAGACAATCCGGGCGGAGTCATCGATATGAATCAGGTTGAGCCAGCTATCGGGGTCAGCCGGCAGAGGCTTGCCGGCTAGGCGGTCGGGGCCGTAGAGCCCAGCAAATCGGAGCACGACTCCCGGTCCATGTAAGTGTTGCTGGAGCGTGGCTTCGGCCTCAACAAGAATCTGGCCCGCCTCACGGCTGGGGCAGGGGGGGGTGGACTCATTGACCAGTGTGCCTTGAGTCTCGCCCCAAACCCCGGTCGAACTGGCAAAGATCACGCGGGGACGGCCGGAAAGGCGGTCGAGCAAGCGCCTGAGTCCGTCCACATGGACATCGCGATAACTGGCGTCTGCCGTCCGGTCAAATCCAACACACCAGAGGACGGTCTCAACCTCTGGGAGATCCGGAAGAGCCGCAGGCTGTCCAGTCGTTACAGTAACGTCTCCGAGGAGCGGCCGGACCCCTTGTGCACGGAGAGCAGCAGCACGGTCGGCGCTCCGCGTGGTCGCGTAGACGGTGTCGCGGCAATCAAGCCACCGGCGGGCAACCCGCTGGCCAAGGTAGCCGCAGCCGACAATCAGGCGACCGGCCGGAGCAGGGGTGGCCGGATCAGTCATCGAGTGGCTCCTGCGGTGGTGATACGTTGGCCGGCCGCAGGTTGTCTCGGTGAGCCATGCGGTGAATCGCTCGACCTCAGCTGACATCTCGCTTCGGCGGCCGTCGGCATGAATGGGGAGCCCGATCACAAAGCCGACGAGTTCTTCGTTTTCAACCAGCTTGGAAAAAACACGAGCATCGGTGGTCCGATCGCCGGTGGTCTCATGTACGAGGAGCGGGCTGGCAATAAGACGTTCGGCATCGCAGATCGCAATGCCGATCCGACGCCTGCCGTAGTCGATGCCAGCCAGTCGGCCGGTCGGTGGCAGGGGCTGGGTCATGGTAGGGATTCCACGGCAGAAGAGTCGGCCGTCACGAAGCGGCCCTGCTTGAGAAACTCGAGGGTCGCCTGCTGGACAGCCTCACTTTCCATCATGCGGGAGTGCCGGACGGGGAGAATGAGAAAATCATCGGCTCCCTCGAGGCGGGTCTCGGCAACCCGGACGACCGCATCGTCATCGCCCTGCAGCAGCGATGTGTAGCCATGCTGGTCACCTTTTCCTCCAGCAATGATGCCATATTCAAAACTGGGCGTGCGTAGGTCACGAGAAACCGTCTCCCAGTGCAGCACCAGTTCGCGGGCGGCACCGGCTGCCAAGGCAGCCAGCAGCGGATTTCCCGCCGCCAGGCGTGCCAGGTCAGAGCCCTGATTGGGTGGGCCAAGCATCACCATGCGGCGGACGCGGGCGATGGTCTGGGTGTCAGCCATCTGGAGCCAGCGGCGAACGACCAGATTCCCCATGCTGTGGCCGACGAAACTAATGCTGGCTGTTTGGGGTAGGCCAGCAATAACCGCTGCTAGCGAGCCGGCGTGGGCAGCCAGTCCTGCCCGTGGGCTGGCATAGCCAAAGGACATGATGGTGGCATCAAGTTCTTGCTGTAAGTGAGCGGCCAAGGGCTTCATCGACTGCCGGCCCTCTCCCAGTCCATGCAAGACGATCACTGCTTGCGTGGTGACTGGTGGAATCTGCCCCGTCGACTCAAGCTGGGCAAATTGGCTCAGGCATGCAGACAGGCTGCCACTCGCCACCGGCTGATCTTCGGGGTCGAGGATGCGGCCATCAGCAGTGCCAGGACGACGCTGCACTCGCCAGTCACCGATAATCCGCTCATCAGACCATTCCAGAGCATCGGTGGCGGCGCGGAAATCAACAAGAAGTTTTCCCACCCAGTGTTGCGGCTCGGCCTCAGGCTCAGCCGGTTCGGCGCCACAGGCTGTCACGAGGGTTAGCGGCAGCAAGCACAGGGTAACCGCCCTGCCGAGGAGGCAGTTGAAGAGCGAGCGGGGGAAAGTCAGAGATAGTCGTCCCATCCACGGTTCTCCAATTCGCTGACCACGCGGCGAATCTGTTCCTCGTGAGAGCGGCGGGCAATCAGGGTGGCGTCTTCAGTGTGTACAACCAGCATATCCTCCAGGCCGAGGGTGACGACAAGGTGTTCATCACTGGTGTGCACAATGAGCCCCTCTGAATCGAGGCCAAGGTGACGCCCCACGACGGTGCTACCAGTGGTGTCGGTGCCGCGTTGGCGGGCAACAGCTGACCAGCCCCCTAAATCATCCCAGCTGAAAGGGGCCTCAATCACGGCCACGTCGTCGGCATGTTCCAACACGGCATAATCGATCGACACCCCCTTGATGGCCGCAAACTCCTCCGCAAAGACCTGCTGGCACGTGGGGCTTTCCCAGGCTGCCGCGATCGTTTGCAGGTGAGCGAGGCAGTCTGGCTGGTGCTCCGCCAGGGCTTCGATGATCGTGGCTGCCCGCCAGACAAAGATCCCGGCATTCCAGAGATAGTTCCCAGCAGCCAGGTATTCCTCTGCGACCGCAACCGGAGGCTTCTCGCGGAACTGGGCAACACGGTGGGCAGGTGCATCGCCGGCGTTCAGGGGCAACTGGTCACCCTGCTGAATGTAGCCATAGCTCGGCGAGGGTGATGTCGGCCGGATGCCGAATGTGACCAGGCGGCTGGGGGTGGCGGCAACAAGAGCCTCTGCCTGTTTGAGTGCAGCCCGAAACCCAGCGGCCGGCTCGATGACGTGGTCGCTGGGCATGACCGCCATCGTTGCCTCGGGGTCATTTTTCATGACCAGCAGGGCTGCCAGACCAATGCAGGGGGCCGTGTCTCGTTTGCAAGGTTCTCCGACGACCGCCTGTGGTGGTAACTGCGGCAACTGCTGGTAGACGGCTTCGGTCAGTCGGGCATTGGTCACCACCATCGTTCGCTCTGGCGGGACCAATCCTTCCAGCCGACTGATGGTGTCTTGGAGTAACGTCCCAGTGCCGGCCAGAGGCAAGAGCTGCTTGGGCAAAGCAGCTCGGCTGGAAGGCCAGAAGCGGGTGCCGGAACCACCGGCCATCACGATTGCATGCAGCATAGAAGGGTGTCCAGAAGAGAAGGGGGCGAGCGAGTCTCGAGCGATAACAGAACGAGGGATAACAGGAATAGATCAGGGGACGCTGCCTGAGTCACGTGCAGCCAGAGCGACATTTCCCGTTTGCGCCCCTATCACCCTGCCCGAACGATCAGCGGCTGGTCAATACGGTTTCCGGGCAGCTTTCCTGAGTCAGCGAGTTGAACCAGGTCGGTGTCGTCCAAAATACTGGCGGCATCGAGTTCGACGGTCACCTCGGGGGCCACGCTGATGCCGGCGGCAGCCAGATGGCGGCGAGCGTAGTCGCTGAGAGCCTGCTGCACGAGTTCAGGTGAGTCACTCGATGATCCGGCTGGGTTTTTCAGCGGGGCGAAACTCTCTGCCGGATCAACTTCAATCAGGGTTACCCGATTCGCCAGCGGCATAAGATCAAAGATGAATCGTTCGAATTTGAAGGCATTTGGCTCGGTGGGCTCAATCACCGTGCCGGTCGCATCAAGGTGTGGAACCTTTTTATGAGCGAGGTGGAGTGGCAGGCTGTCAGCCGCTGCTGCCGTTCGTTCCAGGAAACGTCGGTCAAAGGCGTGGATGGCAATGCTGCCAGCATCGAACCGCAGCCGGCCATCGTCTCGCCGTTCTGATGCCAAGGCGGCGGGCAAATCGCTGTATTCCACAACCTCCGTCACGCCATCCCGCTCCACCACGACACCAACCCGTTCTTCAGGATGGAGTTTTGGAATGACCTGGGTTGAGAAATCGGCGGCCGTGAGCAGATGCTGGCCGAGAAATTCCGCATCAAGCGGTTGAGCCAGGGGGTTATCGACCTGGAAGCTGACGATTGTCTGGCAACCTCTTTCCCCAAACCAAGCCAGTCCGCCACTGGCTGCCAACGCCCCCAGCATCCCCCCATGCCCATCCGGAGCGACGGCGACATGATCGGGCGCATCGAGAAGCAGGCAGTCCGCATCGTCCGCAATCGCTGGGAGGGTTCCCTGGCAGAAGATAAACACATCATCCGCATTCAGCCCGCAGTGCTGGTTGCTCTCGAGAAAGGCCCTGGTTGCGGCATCGGTGGCAGTGCTGGTCATGATGGCTAGCGGGACCGGCTTTCCATGGCGGCGACGAACGGCAGCGAGTTTGCCCAGCAAGATTTCAAACAGAGTGGCATGAGACAGGGGGCCGATTGGGAAGGTTCCCTTTGGGGCGTCAAACCCGAGTCGTGTGCCCTGTCCGCCGGCGACAAGAATGGCCCCGACGGTCCCGGCCGCAAGGGCTTCATGGCCACGGGCCCGGGCCGCGGTTGCGGCGTCAGTTGCTTCGCCCAGTTGATGGCACGGGGGCGTGTGGGCCGAGCTTAAGTCGATAGGGGCTGAGGGTTCCTGCTGTTCCCGTCGCTGGGCGGCACGCTGCCGACAGTCGCTGATCTGATTCCAGTCGAGGCCCTCCAGCTGGCTTGCCAACCGGCTTCGGCCTTCGGTGGAAAGGGTGTCCCAAAAGGCGAGCAGGTGCAGTTGTCTGGATTGCCTGAGTGTCTCAGTCAGTTGGTCAGGTGGTGTCATGGCAGGAGGTGAAGAAGAGGGGACAGGAAAGGGCTGGCCGGCGTTAGCCGCCACGAACCCACATCCACAGGAGCAGGCAGAGTAGCGGAAAAACGCCAAAAATGAGCCCGTAGGTAAACAGGGTTGTCCAGACGTGTTCAGGCCAGCGTGCCATGAGGTGGATCTGTTGGTGCGGATGGAAGGGGGGATGGGCTCGGTGAGGAGGCCGGTAGCCGAACGGTCAGTTCAATCGGGATCTCAACCGGTTCATCGGCAGCATCCTCAATACGGCATTCAACGCGAACGCCCCAGGGCAATACTTCGGCGGCCTCGACAACGACCTCGAGAGCATCATAGCCAGTGGTCGCCTCAACAGTCGGCGTCGCCGTGAAGGCTGGACAAAAACCGACATGACCAGTGGCCAGACGGGTTCCGGCAGCAAGCTGAACGGTCACCTGCCCTCGGAGGAACTCATTGCCATCAGCCAGACGGTACCGTTCCTGCCACTGGAGCAAGTGGCCAGCGAATGACGGGGAGCCACGCTCTCGGGATTGAGGCAGGAGACTCTCTGGGGAAGGCTGTGGTGGGGAAGTTGATGGCTTCGTTCGAAGGGGCCGGCTCTGCCGCCAAGTGGTGAGCCGGTGGCGAAGCCAGGTGACTGCGAATGGGTTTGCCTCTCGCTGCCTCCGCTGGAAGTCCCCCTGCTCGTGATCTCGTTGCAGCAAAGCGACCAGTCCTGGCCAATGCCGAAAGTGCTGCATTTGCCATAACCTCCAGAATTTCATGGGGAGGACCAAGAAGCCGGTCACCATGACGAGCAGGGGCACCGTTATCAGAATTTCCCCATCAGTTGGCGGATACCAGATGCCCAGCATCACGAGCATTACCAGCAGGCTCACCCGACTCAGCCAGTTGCGTTGGCCTGTGAGGCCAGCCGCCGCCCGGTCGCCGAGTAGGATCAGGCCGATTCCGGCGACCGCCACCGCCAGCAGGCCACCGGGGGCAAGCGGGCCGGCAAGCCCACCGGCAACGCGACGAGCGGTGGTAATGCACGCTGCCAGGCAGAGTGTTCCGGAGATGAGATGGCCCGCCGTGACCAGAAGCAGTGGAACAAGTCGCTCTGATCCAGTTGTCAGCCCCGCTGTGGCTGCATAAATCACCGTGCCGCTGGGGCTTGGTTCAACCGTGCGGGGTGAGGCAGGGGACATGCAATGGTTCTCTCGATGTAACAGAGCAGAGTGGCCCTGGCGGGCCACTCTGCCTGAACTCTGATGGAACGAGATCGCTGAAACCCGAAGGGACGCAGAACTGGATCAGCCTGCGGCAGCAGCAGTTCCTGCGGCATCGGCCAAGGCAGTGGCCTTGTCAGTCTTTTCCCAGGGGAACTCATCCCGGCCAAAGTGGCCGCCCGCTGCCGTGCGGCGGAAAATTGGCCGCCGGAGGTCGAGGTGCTCGATGATTCCTCGGGGAGTGAGGGGGAAGTTCTCCCGGATCAGTTCACAAAGACGCTCGTCGTCAACCTTGCCTGAACCTGCCGTGTCAACGTGAACGCTCACTGGTTCAGTGACGCCGATCGCGTAGGCCAACTGAACCTCACAGCGGTCGGCAAGACCGGCGGCGACAATGTTCTTGGCGACATAGCGGGCCATGTAGGCAGCACTCCGGTCAACTTTGGTTGGGTCCTTCCCAGAGAAGGCTCCGCCACCGTGACGTCCCCAGCCGCCGTAGGTGTCGACGATGATCTTGCGGCCGGTCAGGCCAGCATCACCGTGCGGACCGCCGACCACGAATCGACCCGTTGGGTTGATGTGGTAGGTGATGTTGCTGGTGTCGAGGTCAGTTGGAAGTTCGGGCTTGATAATCTTCTCGACGATGTACTGCTGGATCTCTTCGTTGGAGACATGGGGGGCATGCTGCGTGGAGACGACGATCGTGTCGATTCGGACCGGCTTGTCTCCGTCGTA
>RGBY01000400.1 GCA_009919445.1 Planctomycetia bacterium | reverse complement strand
TGCGAGGATCTTCCGGCGGGTAGTACCAGAGGTCAGCCTCACCGGTCACGCTGTCTTCTGCACTAAACCGCTTTTCTGTGGCGGCATAGGAATCAAACAGGGTCATCTCGCCTTCTGCCGTGAGATCAGCAAAGGCGTAGATCAGATGGGTCAGCTGATCGGCTGGCACGTCCGCCAGATGGTAGTCACGGCCATAAATGCCCCACTCAGGGAAGTAGGCCGCCAGCACCTTGTCGTGACTGGCAATCGGCAGAGCCGAAGGGTCAGTCGGGGCGACCGGTGCAGTTGGCTCTTCAGTCACTGGATCAGTCACTACCGGATCAGTCACAACAGGATCAGTGACTTCAGGGTCAGTCACGACAGGATTGGTAACTTCCGGCTCAGTTGGTGAAACAGGCGACTCAGCCGGGCCGGCGACAAACTCCATGTTGAGGCCGACCGGATCACCCAGCACAACCATGCTCTGGTAGTACTCAATGACGCCTGAATCCGAGACATCGAGAGCTGGCCACTGAGGCCAGTCAAAGGTGTCATTCATAAAGGGCTGGGTCTGATCCCAGCTGAGAACCGTCAGGTGGTTCACATCATGGTTGATTGCGACTCCTTCAATCGAACGATAGCCGTGGGTTCGCCCATGCATCCAGCCGCCATAGTGCGGCTCCATCTTGAGTGTGTTGACAAACGCATCAACAAAACCGTTCTCCTCAAGAAAATCGGCATACCCATCGATTCCATACTGGCGGACCATCGCCATCACATCAGCTTGTTCCCCCAGGCGGGCCGTTCGCTGAATGTCGGCCAGAATCTGCGGATCGTAAACTTCCTGTGCAATCCAGCCGACTTTTGCACCTTGCATGGCGTAGTAGAGACCGACTCCCTTCAGGTCATCACCATACGCCTCAGCATTGTTGGTGAGCTGCTCAGCAAACGCCCAGGCGCCAACATCCTCGACAGTAAGTGCCGACAGCCCGATGAATGCTCGCAGGTTGTTGTAGGCAACCATGGCCTCGGTCGTGATCGCCGTGCGACCGCCCACCAGCTCATCGCTGTGTGAGTTGTCGTTTGAGTCATGGAACATGCCCCAGGTGGTGATGTCGATGTACTCACCGGTTGATGCCGGTGGGGTCATGTCGTGGCCGTCATGGCCGTCCATTGGTGGCATAACAGGATCGGTTGGCTCCGGCTCTGTCACCACTGGATCTGTCACCACGGGATCTGTCGTCATCGGCATGTCACCATGGTCATGGTCATGGCCGTCATGCGGATTGACACTGCCCGGGCTCGTCTGGTGACCATCGGTAATCGCCCCCTCCGGTGCCAGCGGTGTCAGCAACGCCGAGCGGCTGACCATGGTCACCTGCTCAACGGTGTACCCAAACGGCACCTCGAGTTGGTCCTCAACAATCTGGTCGTGATGAAACTCAATGTTTGCCGGTACCAGATCGGCTTTGGCAACACCTGCCAGCAGCACACTCTGCCCGGTCGGCTCGACTGAGATCAGCACGCCCTCAGCGGTGTCTGCCACCGACAGCCGCTCGCGGGTGCCGAAGTAGAGGAAACTGAGCTTATTGACCGCCGGGTCAAAGTTTTCCACCCGTTCCTGCACGCCATACTCATGCGAACGGACATAGACGGTGCCAGCCTCCCGGGGGCCGACGCCGAGTTCCCAGGAGATGACGCCGCCCAGATCCTGTCGCAGGTGCTCGTTGCCGACGACTCCGTAGTTTTCCAGCGTCAGATCTTCGAAGCCGATGCCAGTAAGCACCTGATACTCTGGCGTCCAGGCCCAGGGATTGATGA
>RGBY01000399.1 GCA_009919445.1 Planctomycetia bacterium | reverse complement strand
AATCTACGATCCTGTGACGCTCACAGCGATCGAGGCGCCGCTTGGGCACACGAGCAGCAGCAAGACGACCAGACGGTTCGCTGCCGTGGGCGAGCAGTACACGGCCGTCGACGGCACCGCGATCGAAACCGTCAAGCGGGTGGCAGTACTGGCGTCGACACCGAAAGCGACCAAAATGCGGCTCTCTGCGGGGGCCCGTGCCCTGAGAGTTGACTTCGCTAGTGCACCGAACTACGAGTGGCGGCTTGGTCAGCGAAGCCATGGGTGATTGTGCCGACGGATAGTTGAGTCCCCGCCGACGGGCCGGCTGGGCGGTATTTTTGCAATTTGTGGCAACGGCCTCCCGCCCGAGGACCGGGCGATCAGTTTGCCGCATACCCCGTGATGGTTTGGGGCGTTGCCTATCGGTTGAACTGATGATCTCCCGCGTGCGGGCAACGTTCAGACGGCATGTGCCACAGAACAGGGCTGGCATCGCCGCGGATGTCCATCCCCGTGACTTCTTAACCAAGCCACAGCCCCTCGCCGAGGTGGAATGTATCAGTACCAAGGTCAGTCGCTCGCAGGCCTTGCAGCACGGACCAGCGGTCTGCCGGATTGACGTCATCAACAAAGCTGAACCGCTTGATGAGGTTGCCCGTTGAGTTGATGCCGCTGAAGGTGACGAGAATCTCGGCACTTCCATCACCATCTGACTCGATTGCCTGCACGACGAGCGGAGCATTGAAGCCGAGACCGGTGAATGGCGGCACGGGTTCGTTCAGGTAAAAGTCGAGATTTGTTTGCTGCTGGGCTGGGTCAACACCAGGAGGTGGGACAAAGTTATTGAACCTGCCACCGATCATGATACTGCTGAAGGGGGCCGTGTTTGTACCGAGCGCATTGTTGATTTGAACTTGGTTACCGGCGATCACAGCTGGGCCAGCGATAACGCGGAAGTTGCTCATCCCCATAAACCCGGAGCCAACCACCAACTCATCAACAAAATCACCGTTGAGATCGGCCGCTTCAAGTGACGCACCGTTTCGGAAAACATTCGCTTCCGCGCCATCTCCTTCATTCAAGGCCAACGTCGCTGTGAACGAGGACTGCTGCTGGAACCCACTTAGAGAATTGTTGTAGATGCCGACGGTGGTGACCCCATTTGCAGTTGTCGCCACCCCGATTGACATCTGGTCATCTGGTCCGGCAAAAGCTCCAGTCGTGAGCCCGGTGATGGTTCCAGCAAGCGTTTCTGTCGTTGTCACATCGACCGGTGTGGGCTTGCCTCCCCGTTCTGTTGGCGCCACGTTATAGACGGCGACGCCGTTGAACAGACCGGTCGAAGCCGACGGCGCGATCAGCACCTGATCGATCGCTGCGACCGACGACAGCCCGGTTGTCCGCTCGACATCCCCCACGGCCACCAGAAACCCACCGGTGTAGTCTTCTCCGAACTCACTGCTAAGGTCAATGGATGCAGTCGTCCATTCGCCGGCAGGATTGCCGTTGAAGATCCCAACCTTCAGCAGGCTTTCACCGAAGGTGTTGGCGAGGCCGGTCGCGAGCGGACCCGGCGCTGTAATCAAATCAGTGTAGCCATCACCGTCGAGATCAGCCTTGGCAACACGAAGACCGCCCGTGAAATTCTGAGCGAAATCCATGCCGTAAACAGCAGCGAGGTTTTCATTACCAATACCGGTCGCCGATACGTTCATGGAGGGGCTGAGATCGACCGGCTCAAGGTCAGCCTCTGCCAGATCGCCGATATTGTAGAATCTGGCTGCCGGCGGATTGACAACACCCGGACTCGCCGGCAGCC
>RGBY01000398.1 GCA_009919445.1 Planctomycetia bacterium | reverse complement strand
GTGAGGCCATGGCTGAGCGGGATGCCGCCGCAGGAGACTTCTAGTTCTCGACACGCAGGCTGATCAGCCTTCCACTTCAAGCTGGTCAGCCCCTCGCTGCTGGATCAGCCGTTCGGCCTGCCCCCGACCGAAACACCAAAAGAGGGCCGGGTGGACAAAGAAGTCAAGCAGGGTTGAACTGATCAGGCCGCCCAAAATAACGGTAGCCACCGGATAAAGGATTTCTTTGCCTGGCTCACCGGCTGCAAGCACCAGCGGAATCAAGGCAATTCCGGCTGTCAAAGCTGTCATCATCATCGGGGCTACCCGTTCACGGCCCGCCCGCTCAACCATTTCTCGGGTGAAGCCCTCGCCCTCATGTTGCACCAGATGAAGATAGTGGGCGATCAGCAGAATGCCATTTCGGGAGGCTATGCCACAGAGCGAGATAAAACCCACCATACTGGCAACGGTAAGTGACTGATTGGTGAGCACGAGGGCTGCCACTGAGCCAATGGCCGCCATCGGCAGGGCCGCCAAGACTTGAAGGGCAAGATTTGTCGACTGAAACAGGGTGGCAAGCGCCAGAAACATGCCGGCAAGCGACACCAGGCTCAGCAGGCCAATCATTCGGGTTGCCTGCCGCTGGCTCTCGAACTGGCCTCCGTACTCAAGGAAATAGCCGGTCGGCAGGTCGGCCTCAAAGTCCTTCAGCCGGGTTTGGATGTCCGCCACCACCCCTTCCAGATCACGTCCCGACGTATTGCACTGCACCACAATCCGCCGGCGGACATTCTCACGATTGATGGTATTGGGACCGCTGCCCCGTTCAATCTCCGCCACCGTCTCGAGCGGCACCCGGCCACCACCAGGCAGATGAATGGCCAGTTGACGGAGCTGATCGAGGTCAACACGATGCAGCTCATCCAGCCGCACTAGAAGATCAAACGTCCGCTGGCCATCAAGCACATTTGAAACAACCTGGCCATTCATCGCTGTTTCGATGAATTCATTCACCGCGTTTACCGTCAGCCCATAATGGACGAGGCGATCTCGCCGCAGCCGAATCTGCAACTGTGGGATCTCGACCTGTTGCTCCACCAACAGGTCGGTGACACCATCGACGCCCTCAATTGCTTCCCGCATCTGCTCGGCAAGCCGCCTGAGTTGCCCGAGGTCGTCACCATAAAGCTTGATGCCAATCTGGGCTTTGACCCCAGAGAGCATGTGGCTGATCAAGTGGGCCAGGGGCTGCTCCACCGACAGCACAATGCCGGGAATGCCAGCCAGTTTGTCACGTATTTCCTCGAGCACATCTTCGCGTTCCCGTCCAGCCGTCGGGTCAAAGCTGACGATGATCTCTGAGGCATTGGGCAATCTGTTCATCAACCATGGCGGCGATTCTGTTTGATGCATCAAGTGACGTTCCGGGAGGCAACAACACATTGACCTGAACCGTGCCCTCGTCGAAGGGGGGTAGAAAATCTCTTCCGAGTTGCAGCACGGCACTGACACTGAAGGCAACAGTCACTGCGACAACAGCCAAAATTGGCACCGGGAAACGCAGGCTTAGACGAATGGCCCAACCTGCCAGAGCCTTCAAAACCCTCAGCAGCAGCCCTTCCCGATCATGATCCATGAACGTGGCTCGTGGCAGAAGCCAGTAGGCCAACACCGGGGTCACCGTGAGGGAAACGACCAGCGAGGCAATGATCGACACGATGTAGGCAACCCCGAGCGGCACAAAGAGCCGTCCCTCAATGCCCCCCAAAGCGAAAAGGGGCAGGAAGACCAGCACCACCAGCATCGTGCTGAAGACAAT
>RGBY01000397.1 GCA_009919445.1 Planctomycetia bacterium | reverse complement strand
CACAGATGCTGGCTCCATTTGTCTATGCAAAACCAGCAAGCAAACCTGTTAACCAGGCACCGACACTTGACAAACCGCTAGCGGATCTGGTGGCTGTTAGCCATCTGCCTTTCAAGGCCGCACCAGAGATCAGCGGTTTTGCCGATAGTGACGGGCCTGATCCGCTGCAGTTCCAGTATGGACTGGCACCGGGGTCGGTTTTGCCAAGGGGGTTGCAGCTGTCCGAAACCGGGGTGATCAGCGGCATCGCCACTGAAGCCGGCAAAGCTGAGTTGCGCGTCACCGCCAGTGATGGCCAGCTGAGCCTGACTGAAAGCTTTACGCTCACTGTATTGGCCAATAAGAGCCCGAAACTTGAGGCTGCAGGTACAGCGGCAGATTTGCCAGAGGGTAGACTGGAAAAAGACTGGATCAGCGGGATCACCATTACCAGCACTGATCCGGATGCTGGTGATACTCTTGCCATAGAGATTTCAGACTCGCGTTTCAGGATTGCTGATGACGGCATGCTGGTGCTCAAGAACACGGCGGTCACCAACAATGGCCTCATCACGATCGAGGCCGGCAATCAGGCAACAGGTGATCTCAACATCCGCGGGCCGGTGAACGCCGGCAATAACGATGTCGTGCTCATCAACCAGCGTGGCAACATCACGGGGGCGGGCCTCATCACAGGCCGCAATCTTGAAATTCAGGTTGCCAACGGTTCAGCCGACCTGGTCAGCAACGTTGACGGCCTGACCGCCACCGTCGCAACTGCCGGTGAAACGCTGACGGTGCAAGAGTCCGACGGCCTCACCATTTTGGCCGGCAATGTCACCACGAACGATGGTGATGTCTCGCTCACGGTTTCCGCCGGCGATCTCATCGGTGATGGATCGATCAATGCCGGCACGGGCAACGTCACGCTGAGCGTCCCGGCTGGTGGAGTCATCATCAACCCCGGGGCAGAAATCATCGCCAATGTCCTTGATGTCGATGCCGCTGGCGGGGCCACACTACGGACAAACGTCGACAACCTGTCGGTCGATCTGACTGCCGTCGGCGCCGCCCTGACCGTCAGCGAGGCTGATGACATTGGCATTCTTGGCATCGAGACCAACAACGGCGATGTTTCGATCACGGCGGCCGGCTCGATCAATGGCACTGGCGGCATCGATGCTGGCACTGGTGACATCCTGCTGGATGCCGGCAGCGGCATCAACATCGCAGGTGCCGTCGTTGGTGACGATCTCGACGTGACTGCCGGCAACAATGCTGAACTGAACACGAACGTCAACACCCTGCACGGGACGGTTGGCGGAAACCTGAACGTCAGTGAAACCGACGGCCTCGTCATTCCCGCTGCCGGGATCACGGCTGGTAACCTGACGCTTGACCTCGCCGCCGGAGACCTGAGCGGCACTGGGGACCTCGAAATAAGCGAAAGTGTCAACCTCTTCGCCCGTGATGGCTCGGTCACCTTCAACAGCCGAGGTGGCCAGGTGGAAGGAACAGACCTGAACGTTTCGGCCGCGACCAGTGCCAACGTCCGAACCGATGTCGACTCGGTTGTCTCGAATCAGACCGGTTCACTCACCATCGAAGAGGTCAACGGCCTCGACATTGGTGCAGCGGGCATCGATACATCGGCGGGCAACGGTGCTGTCAGCATTACACTCCTGCGGGGTGATCTCACTGGCAACGGGATTGATGCAGGTGAAGGTAACATCACCATCAACTCCCGCCGTGGCACTGTTGACCTGTCGGCTGGTACGGTTGCTGGTAACTCTCTCGTGCTAACTGCCTATCGCGGTCCGGTAAATCTCACCACGGATGTCGACAGGATCG
>RGBY01000396.1 GCA_009919445.1 Planctomycetia bacterium | reverse complement strand
AACCGGCGGCGAACCTCGGCAGCCACTGCCGCCTCGCGGCAACTGGGGCCGGCGATTTTCATCAGGGCCACGACAAGGTCGAGGCTTCGGGTGCAGTCGGGGCCTGCTCGATCAGGGGTGGGAATCATGAACGACTCAAAAAAAGGCTGGGTGCTGCTCGACAAGAAATCTGGCGTAGGGCACCCTGCTTGTAAGGTGTTGTGATAGTATCCTCTGCGGCGGAAATAACTTCGACCAGTTCATCGCAACCGATCACCTGCAACACCCCTAGGAGTGTCTCGACCATGGCCGAATCGAAAGCCGTCCCCTCGCTGGCCACTGCGACCGGTGGAGTTCCTGCCGCTGTCAGCGACGCATCCACCAAGCCCGCGAAGAAGCCAGTGAAGAAGACAGCCAAAAAAAATGTCCGGAAAAAAACTGCCAAGAAGAAGCTCGTGAAGAAGACCGCCAAGAAGAAGGTCTCCAAGAAAGCACCGCGGGCCAAACCGGCAGCCAAGAAGTCAGCGGCGGTGGCGACGGCTGCCGAGCGGCCGAAGCGAAAAAAGGCTCGGCGGCGCAAGGCAGCCAAGGCCAGTCGCGGTACTGCGGCAGCAACTCAAGCAGCAGCCGGAATTTCGGTTGATGACCTCATTGCCGCTAAGAAGGTCTCGACAGATCTGGGTGGATCAGACCGGGCAATCGCCGCCCTTGCTGCCCTCAAGAAACTGTCTGGGTGAAAGGCCTTGAAAGTTGCCAGGCAGACAGGGCGATCGGCAAGCCGCACGGGGTGTCTGTTCGGTGACGGTGGTTTCATGTCTGCAGCATGTGGGGCTTTGTCCGGAATCACGTTGCAACCGGTCCATGGCAGTGTTGCTGCGCTGCCCTCTGGCGTCGATCTGCGAATAGTTCATCAGGCATGAGGCCACCAAGCCGCTTGGCTTCGGCAGGGCAGGGACGCAAGTGAACTGGGTCCTTGAATGGCTGAGGCGCAACGATGGAACACATTCGCGTGAATCGGGCCGGCCTGACGCTGGCGGTGGTGTTGGCAGGGCTGCATTTGATCTGGGTGATGCTCGTGGCGGTGGGAGCGGCCCAACCGCTGCTCGACTTTGTCTTTCGGATTCACATGATGGAGGCTGATGCCGCCGTGAGTGAGTTCGCATTTGGGCCGGCAGCCATGCTGCTGCTGGTGACGGCAGGCGTCGGCTACGTCAGTGGAGCGGCGCTCGCGGCAATCTGGAATCTGCTGGGCTACGCCGAGGCCTTCTTTGCCAAGCAGCATCCACTGCCAGGCATGGGCAAACCGGCGGGTATGTCATGACCTGATTGCCAGTCCTCCAGTGAGAGAGTTCGAGCGGCATGGCACGGAAGCCGCGCAGGAGTGCTGCTGGGGTTCGCGACAAAGCGCTCAAGGAGGGGACGATTCTGCTACGCTTCCGATCTGGGAAATCATTCTCGCCACGACATCGGTGTCGTGGCATGTCTTGTCAGGAAGACATCCAATGAGTCAGGCCCCTGAGCCCCCACTGCTATCGTCCACCACTTCTCCTGCTGCGTTTACCGCTCCGCCCACTGGCTTTTGGCCGACGCTGTCGGCTCTTGGGCCAGGAATCATCCTGGCCAGCTCGATTGTCGGCAGTGGTGAGCTGATCGCCACCACGGTGGTCGGGGCAGAGGCTGGCTTTGGCCTGCTCTGGCTGATCATCCTCGGCTGTGCGGTTAAGGTTGCGGCGCAAATCGAAATCGGCCGCAACGCCATCACCTGGGGCCGCACGCCACTGGAGGCCTTTGACCGGGTGCCCGGCCCCCGGCTGGCCGGCCGCGGCTGGATCTACTGGTGCTGGGCCGTGATGATGCTGCTGATC
>RGBY01000395.1 GCA_009919445.1 Planctomycetia bacterium | reverse complement strand
ACGAACTGGCCATCCTGAAAATGAACCTTGGTGAGATAGCCGGTAACCCGGCTGCGAATATCAACGACCCGCTCAGCGTCAATGCGACCGGTGACTTCCAGATATTCAGGCAGCTTAACGGCACGCGGATTTGTGACGACCACCTCGGCCACCACCGCTGCAGGAGAAGACGTCTGAGGCTTGGGCTGGTTGCAGCCTGTGGCCCCAACGATGAACACTGCAAGCATGAGCAGGCAAGAAACAAGTGGCGGCTGACCCTCCAAAGCCCGCCCGGGAAGATTACTGCATGCGATGGTCATGATAAGCCCGCTCCTGCCGAAAGCTGCAGTGTAGCGATTCGGTCAGGCTCCCAAGAAACGGGCAGCCAGTCCTCCATGATTCCGCCCGATCCAGCAGGCAGGTGGCGTCTGTGAGGCATGCGGGTCGCCAACTTGGCCTAAGGGTGAAGTGAAGACGCCGGTGTAGTGTAGTCGCGAGACGCACGGCTCCTAGGCGAGTGTGAGTGCAACAAGCTGCCAAGGAGAACCGAGTGCGGATCGATGCCGGAACTCGGACTGCCACCAATCTCGCAGCATGGAAGCGGCTCTGGAAAGACGATGAAAAATTCCAAGGTGTCCCAATTCGCCGGATTCAGGGCACTGCGTTTCTAACGCCTGAAAAGAGACCTTGGGCGTCTGATTGCGACGCTCATGCGCAGACATACGCAGACATGCGAACAATATAGTCAGGCTGGTCCGGGGCACACGGGTTCGAGTGACGCCTGTGAACGAACATTCCTTCACGGGCTGCGTAATAACGGATCGTGGGAAATCCAGCCGATCGGGGGCAAAAGGAGAGAACCATGACACATAAAGAAGCGGTCGCGTTTGCAAAGGAACTGCGACGGCAAAAAAAAGAAATTAGCCAGCGGGAAACGCAGGCGACGCGTCAAAGCCTCTATGGACTCGCGGTGGTGGCTGTCATCCTCGTGGGGCTGGTGCATGTGGCGTCTTTGGTCTACCAACACCACACAACAGCACAGTTCACCCAGATTGCAACCGCACGGTGATGGAAATCTGACTGAGTCTCCCAACCGTGGCCTGATACGCTCAATGCTCTCTTGGCTTATGGCTGCAGGGCAAAGCCACTGACCAGCACGAACAGTCTGGGCAGAAAAACAATCAGGCCAACCACCACAGCCGTGCCCGCCGCCAGCAGCACAGCGGCACTTGCCATATCAAGCGCATCCCGCAGCCGTGGATGGAAGGCCGTATCGACTGCCCGGGCAAGGGACTCAATCGCCGTGTTGAATGTTTCGGCTGCCAACACCAGGCCTATCGCCAGTACCAACAGGCCCCACTCAGCCGATGTGACCTGCAGGACGGACGCCACCAGCACGACCACCGCGGCAACTGCCAGATGCACCGCAAAACTATGCTGCGTGCGAAGAGCCCGCCGCATGCCTCGGAAGGCATGGGCAAATTTGTGCCACCACGAGTGAGGCCGAAACCTGCCGCGCATGCCAGACCCTGCCTTTCGGGGAAGGCTGACCAGCACCTGCTGATCAGCCAACCTTCACGTAGGGGTCGCCCTTCTTCCAGTTGCAAGGACAGAGTTCGTCACTCTGCAAGGCATCCAGAACACGAATCACCTCGGCCACATTGCGGCCCACGCGGCCCATGTTCACATCTACCCACTGGATCACCCCATGAGGATCGACAATGAACGTTGCTCGCTGGCAGTAGCCTTCGGTCTTCTCAAGAATGCCCAGTTCGGCGCCAAGCTTCTGTGCGGCAATCAACGGATAGCCCAGGTCCTTCAGGTCAGCATGTGACCGTCGCCACATCATGTGAGACCACTCGTTGTCGGTACTG
>RGBY01000394.1 GCA_009919445.1 Planctomycetia bacterium | reverse complement strand
CGATCCCAGCCGTGGCCGTGCCGCTGCTGCAAGACGACTGCATTGACACTACCGTCGACATCGACTGGGTCTGGGACTACATCCATCTTGAGGCTGCTGACAGTTCGCGGCGGCTTGACCTCGGCAGCCTGCAGGACCGGGTTGGCAGTTGGTTCACGCCGTCAGCGCTCGATGACTGCCTCGGGCCGGCCGATGGTTCAGCCGAAGAACTCGGCCGTGACTGGCTTGCCGTTGGGGGCAAACGGTGGCGGCCTTTTTTGGCAGCAGCCGTCTGCGAAGCACTTGGGGGTGACAGCCAGGCACGTTCGCTCAAACGACTAGCCCTGGCAGTCGAATGTTTCCATAAGGCCTCACTCGTCCACGACGATATCGAAGACGGTGACCTCGAACGCTACGGCCAGCCAACCTTGTGCGGCCGCGAAGGAATTCCGGTCGCGCTCAATGTGGGCGACCTCTTAATCGGCGAAGGCTATCGACTGATTGCCGAGTCGGGCCTTCCCGCCGCCAGCATGCCAACGGCCGTCAAAGAGGCGGCCGAGGCCCAGCGGTTGCTCTGCCGCGGACAGGGCATTGAACTGGCCTGGGCCCGGCAGCCTGAGTTGCTCTCCAGCCGCCAGGTTCTGGAAATCTTTCGACTCAAGACCGCTCCCGCCTTTGATGCAGCAGTCCAGTTTGGCGCCATCGCCGCTGGCCGCCATGCCGAGGTAACCGATGTGCTGCACCGTTACAGTGAAGCCGTGGGCATCGCCTACCAGATCCGTGACGATCTCGACGACCTGCGGGACGATGCCGGCCTGAACCACGGTGGCCCTGCCCGGCCAAGTGTGGTGCTGGCCTTGGCAGCCGAACGGGCCCGTGGCGATGACCGCACGATGCTGCAGGCGATCGCCAGTGGCCAGCCGGTGGAGGGTGTCACGCCTGAGGCCATCCGCCAGGCCGTTGCCACCGCAAAGGCCGATGAAAAGGCGGCGTTGCTGCTTGAGTCGTACAAAGAGCAGGCCGTGCGGGCACTCGATGACCTTGAAGATGCCTCGCTCAAAGGATTGCTGCGAAGAATCGTCGCCCGAATCTTCAACGAGCTCAGTTTCAGCGGCTTCTGCCGCGAGGCTGAACAAACGCGTCAGGCCGCCGGTACACCCCAGACTGGCACCGAGCAGCAATGAGCCGCCGACTGCAGATGCTGCAGGTGGCCAGTCGCCTCCGGCGGCTACGCCAATCGGGCAGGCCAGGCAGATCTCTACTACACCCCCTTTGCCATCGATTCGCTCATCGCCCTTTCTGAGCCGAGCGTTCCGGCCTGTGGCGGGGCAGGGGGGTTCTTTGACCCAGCATCGCCGCATGCCGAAAAGACGTTTGCGTGGCTCGACTCAACCTTTGGCCAAGGGTCTGAGCTCGACTTTGTGCACCGGGCCTGCCTGGCCCGGGCTTGGTCCGTGCGACCTGGCGGCAACAACATTGATGCCTTGCGCCACCAACTCGCTGAACAGTTTCTTCTCCACCAGGCAGCCGATGGGGGCTTTGCCAGCCGGCCTGCTGCCGACCGAGGTTCGGTTTACGGCAGTTTCCTGGTGGTCAATGCACTTGCCGACTTGGGCCAGCAACTCACGAATGATTCAGCCGCAGGCATCGTAGCCTCGCTACAAAGCCTCCAGGCTGCAGACGGAGGCTGGTCGAATGAGCCTGAACAACCTTTTGGATCAACCCCGGCTACCGCTGCAGCCATTGTTCTACTGCAGAGCATGAACGCTGCCATTCCTACCGATGCAGTTGACTGGCTGCTGGCACGGCTTCACCCCGGCGGAGGTTTCCTGGCGACACCAGATGCCCCCATGCCAGATCTGCTCTCAACTGCCGTCACC
>RGBY01000393.1 GCA_009919445.1 Planctomycetia bacterium | reverse complement strand
GACACCGTGGAGCCGTTGAGATTTCTGTTGCCGCCAATGCTGGTCACCTTCCCGGTGTAGGACTGGTTGCCGTTGCTCTCCATGTCTGCGGTCAGGTTCGTCGTGCCAATGACCGACAAGGACGCGAGATTAGTACCGCCACTGAGCACAGCGGCCGCGTTGATTTCGAGCGACTGGTTGTTGCCAGTGATCGAGCCGAGCGTTGCATCAGAACCGGTCAACACCGAGGCACCCGTGAGTACGACGCTGCTCTGATAGTCCTGCTTGCCACTGGTGATCACGTTCCCACTCAGATCAGTTACGCCGGTGACTGTGATCGTTGTGGCATTGCTAATCGTTTCGTCGATGCCCGTACTGCCCTTCACCTCGATTGCCGCGTTGCCGCCATCAACATCACCACCAAACGTCACCAGCGTCGCGGTAAGCTCTCGGTCACCACCGGTGAGCGTCAGGTTGCCATAGGACTGATTGCCGCTGGTTTTCACATCGGCTGAGACAATCGCCGAACCGGTGGTGAGACTGGTGAGGCAGGTCACCAAGCCGGCCCCCTGGGTAAATGTCGCCACACCGCCGTCCGTCTCGACGACAAGGGCTTTGCCCCCGTTGACCTGTCCGGCGAACGTGACATTGCCCGATGTGCTGTTCAGAGTGGCATCGCCGGTGAGCGTCACCCCTGATGAAAACTCTTGATCTCCGACAGTCGCAATACTGTCGCCAACGCTGATTCCTGCCAAACCACCTGAGACCGACAGACCTGCGAGTCGAGTCGACTGCCCAACACTACCTGTGAGCGTCGCGCCCGTACTGGTGTCGACAACAAGCGTCTGGCCGCCATCAATGGTACTGCTGAACACAACACTCCCACCGGTGGACTTGGCAGTGGCGTCACCTGATAGCGTGACTGCCCCGGTGTAGGTCTGGGTGTTAGTCGAGGTCACGTTCGCACCGAGGTCGGTCGCCCCCGACACATCAAAGGCCGCTACGCCCGTCACGGCACCACCGATTGACGCATTCCCGATAATGTCCAAATTTCGGGTTCCGCCATCTACCGTGCTGCCAAAGGCAACCAAATTGCCCGTGAACTGACCGCCGGTCACGGCGACTGTGACCGGCCCTGAGAAGGTCTGGTCGTTGGTGGTGGTCACCGTATTTTCGATTGTGGCGTCCCCAGAGACCGAAAGGTCGTACAGGCCACTAACCGCCAGTTTGAATCGCGTGTCTGCAACAATGTCGAGGTTGCTGCCGCTACTGCTGACGGTGGAATCAAACTGCACCAGAGCACTGCTGGTGCTGTTCAACACCGAATCGCCGCCAACTGTTACGGCCGCATCGAACTGCTGCCCAGCCGCCGTCGTGATATTGCCCGCGAGCGTCGCGGTTTGCTGGGCCTCAAAGGAGCTGAGGTTGGAGAGATCAGCCTGCAGGTTGAGATTGGAGTTGACGTGCAGGGCCAGTCCACCGCCGTCAAGGTCGCCAAGAAAGCTCACCGTCTGGCCACTGCCAGTGAGGGTGCGGGTGCCGCTGCCGGAGAGGATCACAGAACCGTTGTAGGTCTGTCCACCACTGACGGTGGTGATGTCGGCGCCCAGGTCGGTGATGCCGACCACGTCGAGCCCACCGAGGTTGGTCACCGCACCGTCAATGAAGAGATCTCCCGTGACGTTCAGTGGGCTGGCACCGCCGTCCACCGTGCTGCCGAAGGTCACATTGGAAGCCGTCAGGTCGGTCGCACCGAGCAGCGTCACTGCGCCGTCATACCGCTGGAAGCTGCTCGTTCCCACGGCACCATCAATTTTCGTGGGGCCGGTACTCGTCAGGCTGCCAATGTTGGAAAAGCCCGCAGCCGCATCAATCGTCAC
>RGBY01000392.1 GCA_009919445.1 Planctomycetia bacterium | reverse complement strand
GTCGGGTGACCTTCAGCACACTCGCCACCGGTGGCCGGACTCCACAGAGAACCACTCGGCCGCCATGCTCGGCGAGTTGGCGGTAAAAACGAACAAGCCCCCCGATCACGCCGCTCGACATTAATTCGACATGTTGAAAGTCGATGGCCACTCTCGCGGTGGCGGCATTCCGTCCAGCTTCGTCAAGCACCGCGAGCACCGAGTCGAGCACCGACCCCTCGGTGATGCGTGGCTCCGTGAGCAACACAACAAAACAGCCTGACTCTTCCCGAGTCGTCACATTGGACTCATCATTCATGATCATTCAGCATTGTTTCAGAGTTGCCGCAGCGGATCAGCCGGTATAGTTCGTCGCTTCCCGTTTCAGCCAGCGTTCGGCAAAAACAGAGAGCGTCTGGCCTCCCGAAGACGGACTTCCGGGCGATCGCGATTGAGCCTCACCTCCCAGATCGGGCACTTATAATTTAGCACTTTTCGGTCGGTTTGTATGGTTTCTGCCAAAAAAAGGGATTTTTCCGAAGATCCTGAAAAAACCGACCGATGAATGAAGAAGAAGTGTTTGTTCCATCCTGGGGGGATAGTCATGGGAATGCCATGGCGGCAAAGCGTTCTGTTTCTTTTCTGGCTCTGCCTTGCCGCAGCCAGCACCGGACCGGCTCTGGCAGATGAACCAGCGGTATTGCCGGGAGAGCAGGCTGCCCTGGCCATTCCGCAAACCGAAGACGCCGCTGACCAGCCAGAGGAAACGTCGGAGCCCGCGGAAACAGCCGACCCTCAGGAGCCGCTTGAGGCAACTGACGGCGGTGAGGTGCTCACGTTTTCCCCTGACCCAGATTTTCTCTTTGACTCTCATCCGCGGTCGGCTGGTTCGACCGGCAGCTCAACCCACTGTCGCCGCTGTCCCGATTTCTGTCGCTATAGCAGCTTTGATGTGCTGTTTCTGCAGCGCGACAACGGCACCAACGGAAATACCCTGGCTGAGAATGCCCAGTCGGCACCCCTGCTTACCACCCGGGATCTCCAGCCAGCCACTGCCGCTGGCATCAGGCTTTTCTACGGCAAAATCGGTCCTAACCAGGTGGGCTGGGAACTTGGTTACACCGGTGTCTATGGCATGTTCGGTGAGGCCCGCACAGAAGGGGTCGGCGGCGTTCAAATCCCTGGTGGACTTGGCCAGGCTGTCAACGGCTGGGCGACAGCAAATGCAGCCCGACCGACCTATGCATCGTCGCTCAACATGTTTGAGGCCAACCTGTTCCACCACAGCAGTTGCCGCACCGGGGGTGCCCACTCACCATTTCCGTGGGACCGCGTTCATGATCCGTACTGCCGAACGGTGAACTGGATGTTTGGCCTCCGCTGGGCTGGGCTCGGCGAAACAGCAGACCTCAACGTGCAGACAGACCCAGGTGAGCCCTATTCCTCATACTCGGTGACAACCAGTTCTCAACTCTTTGGACCCCAGATTGGCTTGAAGGAACGGCGGCAATGGAAGAACTGGGCGGTTGAGGGCTGGGCCAAGACCATGCTCGCTGGCACCTTTACCAGTTCGTACGCTGACGCAATTACCTCGCCACTCACTCCAGGCGTTGAGTATCGGCCGGCCCGAGAGGTCAATGACGCCGGCGTTGGCTTTGTGGCTGATCTCAACTACTCACTCACACGCCGACTCGGTGACCACTGGTGGCTGCGTCTGGGCTACAACCTGATCTGGGTGACAGGTGTCGCCCTTGCCCCAAACCAGTTTGACTTTACCGACACTGCGACCAGCGGCACGAATCTCATCGGCGGCAGCAGTGTGTTTCTGCACGGGGCAAACCTGGGCCTGGAAGCCCGGTGGTAGGCCTGCCGGCTGAGTC
>RGBY01000391.1 GCA_009919445.1 Planctomycetia bacterium | reverse complement strand
GAGAACCTCACCCAGCACTGTCATCGTCGTCCCGGCATTCGGGTCGGGATCGTTGCTTTGGGCATCACCCTTGACGGTAACCGACGCGGTACCACGGATCAGCGTGCCCGCAGGCAGGCTGATGTTGTCGCCCGCCGATACCGTCACCTCGGTACCGGAGACCAGACCACTGGGAATCGACGTGCCTAAGAGCGTCGTTCCCGCGGCTTCACCGCTTGGTCCTGCCGGCACGAGTTCAAGGTTTTCACCTGCCAGAGCGGAATCGTGGACGGTGAGCGTGACGCTTCCGGTGGCCGTGACGGAGAGTGGCCGCAGCAGGGCGTTGGTCGGATCGGCTACCGAACCGACCGCAGTCAGATTGACGTCGCCCTGCGCATCGACCACGAGCCGACCGACACCGGGTACGGCATTGTCGATCGAAATGCTCGTGTCCTGCCGGTGCCCGCGACCGGCACCATAGATTTCAATCGGATTGAGGAGGGTGCCTGCACCGCCGCCAACGGTAATGAGATCGATGTTTCGGGCTTGGATGTCGGCTCGGCCAGCTGATTCACTCGTTTCTGCCTCAACAATGCCACCGGCGAGTGTCGTGAGGAGCACGTCTTCTGTTTGCGACAGCACAGCATCGATGGCCATGTCGCCCTTGGTTTCCTGGACGAAGACGCCTGCTCTTGCCTTGAGGATAACGGGGCCGTCAGCCGCCTGTTGCGGAGTAAGGTCTGCTTGCCGTGAAGAGTCAATTTCGAGGAGATCTGACAGGGTCCCGATTGCCCCCTCCATGGCGACGAGGCTGACAGCATTTCCGATGATCCATGGCGTCGGACCGGCATGGCCCGGCTCGGTGGCGACATCGATAATCGATCCGGCGACAGACGTCAGTGAGACAGCGCCGGCATTCGATTGCACGGTGCCGATGCGGAAATCGCCTGCGGATTCAGTGAGAGTGATGCTGCCACTGAAAAGGGCATCGAGGTCGTGAGTGTCAGCGTGGTTCGTGGTGGCGGTGATGTCGATCCGCGGGGCAGTACTCTCAGGCTGAGACGCAGCTAAATCAATGGCCGTGCCGGTGATGGTGCCAAAGGTGAATCCGCCAGCTATTGCAGATGTTTTGCTGGTGTCGGTGAATAGCCTGTAGTCGAGTGGTTGCGAGCCATTTGTTGTATCGGTGCTGTAGTGCTCGTTGATTGTGGTGGCCGGTCCACCGTTTGTGATTACAGAAACGCCGCCGCTGTCCCCGCTGGGAGTCGTCTCCTGAAGCGTCGGCTGGAAGAGCAGGTCGACATTTCCAGTGGCTGTGATTTCTCCGGCGGCGAAGTCGTTGAGGCCAGCATTGGCGTCACGGACTCGGCCGCGGATATTCAGGTGGGCGTCGCCGCCGTGGGCAGTGGCGGCAAGGTCCGTTTGGCGTTGCAGGCTGCGGACAAGGTCGACGTTGAGCCGCTGTGTCGGCGAGCCCAGGTCCGTGCCTGCCAGCAGGTTCACTGACTGTCCCCGAAGAATATCAGTGGCATCCGAACCTGCGAGGATGGATCCTTGTGTGTTTTCGATGGTGATCGATCCAACCGGGTTGTTTACCAGCCCATCGACAAGAACATCGCCGCTGCCTTCGTTTGCAACAAGAATTTTCATCTCACCAGCCGGGGCGAGGCTGGCAACGTCAAATTCGAGCGATACCTCTTCGGCTGTAAGCGTTACGTCTGGCACTGCCAGGGCATTTGCCAGATCAATGTCGCCAAGCACCAGATTGTTGTTGGACCGATTGGTTATCGTGACTGATGGCAAGACCGTGCCAGAACTGAATGTGCCACTGTTGCCGGTTAATTTGCCGGTCGGCGCTGTCAAGCCATCCTTTGTCAAGGT
>RGBY01000040.1 GCA_009919445.1 Planctomycetia bacterium | reverse complement strand
TGATAAGCACAGCCCATGGAACCCAGGAAGGGGCAGATCGCATTGGAGCGGAATTGAAGATCAAAACGGCAATGCCGATCGAGACCAAAAAGAAAATGGTGCGGAGGGCAATGAGGATCATGGGGTTGACTCGTCTGTTGGGGGATAAATTTGGCTGGGGGAAGTCACGCCAATGAGGCGAACTATCCGGAATTGGACGGTTTAATCGTACCACGTCTTTAGCCGGTCTGCGGGACGGGCTTTCCGTACGCATTTCCCTCCCCCGGGGAATTTGCCGATCGCGGGGTGTTGCGACCTGGGACTAGCCCAGCCGCCGCTGTACGTCGCGTTTCAGGTAGCGGTCGGTCATGCCGGCGAGATAGTCGGCCACGCTCCGCTTCAGGCCCACGGAATCGACCCGCTGCCGGTAGCGGGGCGGCATTTCCTCAGGGTGCTGGCAATACCAACAGAACAGGTCGCTAAGCTGTTGCTGAGCCCGCTGGCGGACCTCCATGACCCGGGTGCTCCGGTAGACTTGTTGAAACAGAAACCGCTCAAGATCTCGCTTGCCAGCAGCCAGTCCCGGTTCGTGGGCGACCAGTCGCCCACCCGGTTCTGCTGGCGTTCTGGCGGCTGTCGCCGATTGAAACTGTCCCTCCTGCAGGCGGGTGGTGGTTTCTCTGATGAGGTCAGCGACCTGTCGTTCAATTAACTCGTGCAGGACAGCACGACGCAGTGCCAGTGGGCCCAGACTGCCATAGCGGTCGGTTACGTTGGCGGCCGCAGAAGCAACAAGGGGGAGGGTCAGGAGATCATCGAGGGTGACCAGCCCAAGTTCGACTGCGTCATCGGCATCATGGGTGTCGTAGGCGATCGAATCAGCCGCATCGACAACCTGTGCTTCCAATAAGGGTGGGGGTGCTTCCGGAAGGCGGGCCCGGACCGCCTGGGCATCTAGAATTTCCTGAGACAGGTTGAGGCCGGGGAACTGTGGATACCGCTGCTCCAGCAGCGTCATGATCCGCAACGCCTGGGCGTTGTGATTGAACCCGCCCTCATCAGCCAGAAGTTCATTGAGCGTGTCTTCTCCTGCATGTCCCAACGGCGGATGGCCGATGTCATGAGCCAGAGCCAAAGCCTCTACGAGGTCCTCGTTCAGGGCGAGTGTCCGGGCGAGTGTCCTGGCAATGCTCGTTACCTCCAGGGTGTGAGTCAGTCGGCTTCGGTGAAAGTCTCCTGGATAATCAGTGAAAACCTGGGTTTTGTGAGCCAGGCGGCGAAAGGCGGCTGAGTGAACAATGCGGTCGCGGTCGCGTTGATACGGACTGCGGAATGGATGAGGCGGTTCTTCGTGAGTGCGTCCAGCCGACTCAATGGCATGCATGGCCCATGGAGCCAGGATTGCCTGCTCCCGCTTCTGCCAGTCAGTAGGAAAGGCGGCTGTCGAGTTGCCGGTGTGCGGCTGGTCGGAAGGGGTCATGAGAGAGCCTGCAGTTGATCCCAGAGTGCATCCAGAGCCTGAGGAATGACCCGTACCCCGGCAATACTCGTCATGAAGTTCACGTCCCCGGGCCAGCGGGGAACGATGTGCCAGTGAAGATGGCCGGGCACACCGGCTCCAGCGATCCGCCCAAGATTCAGCCCAATGTTGAAGCCTTGGGCGGCAATGGCCTGTTCCAGACGGCCGCACCAGGCGACCAGTCGGTGTTGCAAGTCAAGGAGTGTGGCTGAGTCGAGATCGGCTAATGTGGCCTGGTGGTCGAGGGGGGCAACGAGCAGGTGCCCATTGGCGTAGGGGTACCTGTTGAGGATGACCAGTCCATGGTCGGTCCGCTCAACCACCCCAAGGTCACGATCATGAGATGCCGAAACCGCAGCAGCTCGACAGAGGAAGCAGGCAGAGTCGGCTCCCGGTCGCCAGGCGTCAGGCTCGGGGGCACCGGCTGTGGTGTCCTCGCCGGTGATGTAGGACAGCCGCCACGGCGCCCAGAGGCTGTCAGGAGCGGGGGAAGGACTTTCCATAGCGGCAGAAGAACGTTGGAGCGTGTTCGAGAACAGTACCAGCGAGCCAGGAAGGCCCCTGATCGGTCTCCATCGTAGCCGAAGAAGTCGCCGGATGGGGCGGCGACGGCATTGACACCAACCTTGTCACAGAGCGAAAACCATACCTGAGTCACCGTTCAGGAAGGGCTATCGTGGCATTCAAGGTCGATCTCGACATTTTTGCAGGTCCGCTCGACCTCCTGCTCTACCTCGTGAAAAAACACGAGGTAGATGTGACCGAAGTACCAATCGCCACGATTGCCGAAGCGTTTCTGGCCTATCTCGAGGTACTCGAAGAACTCGCCATCGAGCAGGTGGGGGAATTTGTCGAACTGGCCAGCGTGTTGTTGGAAATCAAAGCCCGAGCCCTTGTGCCGCGTCCAGAGGAGCAGGAAGAACAGCTTGAGCCGATTCGCGAGGATCTGGTGGAGCGGTTGCTGGAATACAAGCAGTTTCGAGATGCGGCCGTGCTTCTCGAAGATCGGGCTCGTGAATGGGAGTCCCGGTTTGTCCGGGCTCACACCGAAGAGCTTCCCAAGCAGGGTCCACCGGCCGAAATTCACTTTGCGGATGTGCAGGTTTGGGATTTAGTCGGGGCTCTGGGCCGAGTGCTTCAGCGGCAAGAGCGTCGCAAGCCCCGGCAGATCATCCATGACGACACGCCAATTGAGGTTCACATCGAGCGGATTGAGCAGCTACTGGCAGAGCAAGGAAAGGTCGCATTTACCAGCCTTTTCGATGAGGAGATGCCACGGATGCGAGTCGTCGGTATCTTTCTGGGAGTGTTAGAGCTGGTTCGCCGGGGTCGGCTGACGACCCGCCAGGATCAGTTGTTCGAAGAAATCTGGCTGGAGCCTCGGGCACCGACGCCTTCGGCGGGCTAGGGTTTGCAGAGGCAACAGGGCCGGGTTTTGTCGCCGGTGCGAATCGGAGCGGCGCGGCAGACCTGCCGGGACAACGCCATGCTCGACGCTCGCTCGCTACCAAACCAACAGAATAAGGGTCCTATGATTGAAAATGCTCCGCTACGGACACTCAGCCATAAAGGCCTGACGGTTGAGGGCTACTCGCGTGCGGCTGTTCAAAGCTACTGGCGTGTGCCGGAGTTGAAACTGGGCTTCGATCTCGGTGGCCAGCCGTGGGGTTTTATGGCCACTTCCACCTGGTTTATCAGTCACACCCACCTCGATCACATTGCGGCGTTGCCGGTCTATGTTGCCCGCCGGCGGATGATGAAGATGGAGCCGCCGACGATTTATCTGCCAGAGTCGGCGATTGAGCCGATCGAACGATTCCTGCGTGCCGTGTCACGGCTTGACCGGGGCAGGCTGCCGTGCACCCTGTTGCCGGCTCGGCCGGGCGACGAGATTGAGCTTTCCCGGGAGCATGTCGTAACGGTCTCGAATACCTGTCACACGCTGCCAAGCGTCGGTTACGTCGTCTGGGATCGCCGCCGCAAACTCAAGCATGAATATCAGGGCTTGCCCGGGCCACAGATTCGAGATTTACGCCTCTCAGGCGTGGATGTTACCCATGAGGTGCGGACTCCATTGGTGGCCTACTTGGGAGATTCAAATCCGGATGGTCTTGATCGCTGCCCGGCAATGTACGAGGCGATGATTCTTATTACAGAGATGACCTTCGTTGCCCGCAGCCATCGCCGTGAGAAGATTCACAAGTATGGCCACATGCACCTCGATGATTTCCTGGCCCGTCGCGAAAGGTTTCACAACGAGGTGATCATCGCGGCCCACTATTCCACACGGTACACCGACGAAAGAATTCGGCGAATCCTCGCCAAAAAACTGCCGGATCTGCTTGATGGTCGGCTTCAGGTGTGGCTGTGACCGAGCCTGTTCGTCACGCCTATGTGCATGTGCCATTCTGCCGACACCGGTGCGGCTACTGTGATTTTACGTTGGTAGCAGGGCGAGACGATCTTCGTGCTGACTACGCTGCAGCCTTATCGCAGGAACTCACTCGGCTGCCGCAGCCCTTGGTTCTCGACACGCTCTATTTTGGAGGGGGCACGCCATCACACTTTGGGCCAGATGGATTGCGGCAGTTATTTCAGCTGACGGCGGCGAGGTTGCAGCCCGGGCCAACGGCTGAGGTGACGGTCGAGGCCAATCCGCTCGATGTAACCGCAGAACTGATCGAGGCAGCCTGTGAATGTGGCGTAACACGAGTGAGCCTGGGAAGTCAGTCACTCAACCAGCAAACCCTTGCTGCCCTTGATCGTGACCATCAGCCGGACGACGTCTGCCGGGCCGTCAAGCGGCTACTGGGGGCGGGGCTGACTGTCAGCGTGGATCTGTTGATTGCCGCCCCCGGTCAGACACTCAATGGCGTGAAAGCAGATCTTGAGGCAACCATTGCTCTAGGCTGCCAGCATGTTTCGGTCTACTGCCTGACCTGGGAGCCTGGAACCGATTTTTTTCGACGGCGGCAGCGAGGTCTTCTGCAGGCTGTTCCAGAGGGGCTTGAGCGGGCCATGTTTGAAGAGGCAATTCACCGCCTGGAAAGAGCAGGGTACAGACAGTACGAGGTTTCCAACTTCGCTCGACCCGGTGGCCGCTGCCGACACAACGAGGCGTATTGGGACTGCCGTCCGTGGGAAGCGTTCGGACCTGGAGCAGCCCGATTCGATGGCCGCACACGCAAGACAAATCATCGTAGTCCAACGACATGGATCCGCCGGATACGTGCCGGGCAGGATGCCACAGGAGAGGTCGATGAGATGAATGCGGAAGAGGCAGCCCGAGAGCGACTCGTGTTGGGCTTGCGCCGCCGTGACGGGATTGACTGCAAGGCCTTTGCAAAAGCTAGCGGCTACTCAGTCGAAGAACTGGCAGAACAGCCGCTCGCTCGCTGGGTGGCTGCCGGGCTGGCCGTTGCTGATGACGATACCGTTCGGCTGACTCACGCCGGCTTACTTGTGTCCGATTCGCTCTGGTCAGAGGTGCTCTGACCAGATTGTTGGTCAATCGCGGGCAATGGCAGCGGTCAGGTCAATCAATGCCTTTTTGCCGTCACCGAAGAACATTAAGGTGTTGTCGGCGGCAAAGAGGGGGTTGGGGATTCCCGCGAATCCGGGTGACAGTGATCGTTTGACAACAATTACTGTCTGAGCCTTGTCGACATCGAGAATCGGCATGCCAGCAATTGGGCTGTTGGGATCGGTGCGAGCCGACGGATTAACAACGTCGTTGGCACCGATCACGATTGCGACGTCGGTTTCCGGGAACGATGGGTTGATGTCGTCCATCTCGCGCAGTTTTTCATAGGGAATGTCGGCCTCGGCAAGCAGCACATTCATGTGCCCGGGCATGCGACCGGCCACGGGATGAATGGCGTACTCGACCGTTGCACCACGGGCCTCCAGAACATCAGCCAGTTCGCGAACGGCGTGCTGAGCCTGCGCCACAGCCAGCCCGTATCCTGGCACGATGACGATGCGGCTGGCCTGCTCTAAAACCATGGCCAGTTCTTCAGTTTCGGCCGCTTTGATTTTGCCCGCATAGACATCATCGGATGCAACCGTGGCCGTTGCCCCGAGGCCCCCGAAGAGAACCCCGGTAAGTGATCGGTTCATTGCACGACACATGATTGCCGTCAGGATCAGGCCGCTGGCTCCAACAAGGGAGCCGGCGATCACCAAGACCGAGTTGTCGATGACAAATCCTGCGGCTGCAGCGGCTAGTCCCGAGTAACTGTTCAACAGACAGATGACGACCGGCATGTCGGCCCCACCGATTGGCAGCGTGAGCGTCGCTCCGAGGGTGGCGGCAACGGCAACCAGCATGAGGAAGAACAGCAACTGGGACGTGCTGAAGACTCCCCATAGCAAGAGCAGAACAGCAATGGCCAGCCCGAGGTTGATCCAGTGGCGATTGGGATTGGCCCATGGTTTTTTGAATTGCGGAAGTTCCTGCAGTTTGCCAAAGGCAACGAGACTTCCGGTAAGCGTCACTGACCCAATGAGGCAGGCTAGGCCAATGGCGATGGCAAACTGAGTCCATGGCTCCAGGCTAGCCCGCGCCAATACCTGAGCCGGACCTTCTTGAAACCGGGCGACCGCCCGTGTGCTGGTCAACTCGGCTGCGGCGACGAGCATGGATGCGGCGCCGCCAAAGCCGTTGAGCAGCGCAACCATCTGCGGCATGCCGGTCATTGGCCAGCGGAGGGCCATCGTGGCACCGATCCCACCTCCGGCTGCCGCAAAAAGGGCGAGTAGCAACAGGGGCCAGATGCCATGCCGGCCAATGCTGGCTGCCACTGGCTGTTCAAAGCAGGCTGCAAGGATGGCGATGGCCATCCCGACAGCGCCAAGAAAGTTGCCACGCACTGCAGTTCGCGGGCCACTCATCTGTTTGAAGGCTACGATGAACAGCATCGAAGCAGTGAGGTAGGCGAGATTGATCCAGGCCTGGCTCGACATGGGAATCCTTTTAGACCGGTGAACAGTGGTTGGGGAAAGGACGCTACTTCCGTTATTTCTTCTTGGGGTTGAACATTTCGAGCATTCGGTGGGTGACAACAAATCCTCCGGCGACGTTGATCATCGCCAGCAGAACGGCCAGCAGCCCGAAGAGTGTCCCAAATCCAGTGGTCAACCCACCGGCTACCACCAGAGCGCCAACAACCGTGATGCCTGAGATGGCATTGGAGCCGCTGGTCAGCGGCGTGTGCAGTCGCTGCGGGACTTTCGTGATGACTTCAAATCCGACCCACATGGCTAGCAAGAAGACTGTTAGCAGTCGGATGAATTTGGAGGCGGGGTCCTCGCCGATCATTTCGGTTGAGGCCACGAGCGTCAGGGAATTGAGGATTGAGGTGGGAATGAGCATGGAAGAAACCTCTTGAAGTAATCTTCTTCGATTCAGGGAGGTGGTCTGTTGGGGAAACGCGGAGTCAACAAACGGTCAGGAAGTAGACGTTCCCTCGGCAGCGGAGTCTTGGGGAGAAGACGGCGTCTCGGCCGGGGTTGGTTCTGGTTTTGTGAGGTCAGGCAGGCCAGCACGTTCACGAACCCGCGAATGGACAAGGGCACCGTCACGGGAGACCAGCGTCTCTCGATAGATTTCATCATCACTGTCGGTTTCTGGATAACCGCAACTCAGGAGGTGCTGAAGAAACGTGATCACGTTGCGGGAGTACAGTTGGCTTGTGTGGGTGGCAACCTCGGATGGCAGGTTTGTGGGGCCAAGAATGGTGACGCCCTCGACAACGCTGGTTTCGCCCGGCGTGGTTGCTTCGCAATTTCCACCGCGTTCAGCGGCGAGGTCGACAATCACGCTGCCGGGCTTCATGCCTGAGACCATGTCGTGGGTAATCAGAATCGGAGCAGGCTTGCCTGGAATCAACGCCGTGGTCACGACCAAGTCGCATTCAGCAATGACCTTGCCGAGCAGTTCCCGTTGCTTTTGGTAGAACTCTTCCGACATGGCCTTAGCGTAGCCCCCCTTGGTCTCACTGCTCGCTGTTTCGAGTGGCAGTTCCACAAACTTCGCCCCCAGGCTTTCCACCTGCTCTTTCACGGCGGGCCGAACGTCATAGGCAAGCACCTGCCCGCCGAGCCGCTTGGCTGTAGCAATTGCCTGGAGGCCAGCCACGCCTGCACCAAGAATAAGAATCTTGGCTGGCCGAATCGTGCCAGCGGCCGTGGTCATCATCGGCACAATCTTGGTCAAGGCCGTGGCCCCGAGCAGAACCGCACGGTAGCCGGCAATGTTCGCCTGGCTCGACAGAACATCCATGCTCTGCGCGCGGGTAATACGGGGTACTAATTCGAGGGCGAAGATTGTCGCGCCGGTCTTGGCATCTTCTGCAGAGGTCTGCCAGCAGCCGAGGGGGTCGGCCATGCCGATTAGTGTGGTGGCTGGTGAAAGCCGTGCCCGGTCAGGTGCCCAGTATTCACCGCAGGCACCAGCAAGCCGTACGGCGAGCACGCAACTGGCCGCAAAGGCCTTGTCCCGGTCGACCAGCTGGCCGCCAGCCGCCTCGTAGTCAGCGTCGGCAAAACCGGCGGCTGCTCCTGCTCCCTGCTCGATGAGCACGGTATGGCCCTCTTTGACAAGGGAGGCAACTGCGGTGGGCACCAATGCGACTCGCCGCTCACCGGGAAACTGTTCCTTAATCACCGCAATATTCATGAGGCTACTCGTGAGGGGGCGGGCTGAGATGCTGATTTCAGGTCTGGGATTCAGGAGCCGGGCAGGGTGGCACCGGCAGGACAAAGCCGACTGCGTTCGATTTGCCAGATTTTGCCGACTCGTACCCAATCAGGCAAATCGGTAGCAGTTTTGCGGGGAACGAGAGGGCCGCTTGAGGGAACCGGTCCGCATTGGTATCCTTCGGGGCTCCTGTTGAACGATCGGTGACCCTGCCGGGCAAACCGACGACGGGGTAGCGTGCGGCCGGTCCGGGATAGGTGCCCGTGGATCAGACGTAATTACACGAAATTTAGCGGTGTTGTAGGGACAGGTAAACGACGATGACGAAAACGTACATGGCCAAACCGGGCGAGGTTGAGCAGCGGTGGTGGCTGGTTGATGCGGAAGGAAAGCGAGTCGGTCGGCTTGCCAGCGAATTGGCGATGATTCTCATGGGCAAGCATCGCCCGACCTACACGCCGCACGTTGATACAGGCGACTATGTCGTTGTCATCAATGCCGAGAAGGTAGAGTTCGGTGGAAAGAAGTGGCAGCAGAAGGAGTACCGCTGGTACACCGGCTACACTGGTCTGCGGACTGAAACAGCCGAAAATCGCCGGGAGCGACGGCCTACCCTCATTCTTGAAGATGCTGTTCGGCGGATGCTTCCAAAGAACAAACTCGGTCGAGTGATGCTCAGTAAACTGAAGGTTTATGCCGGTTCCGACCACCCCCATTTGGCCCAACAGCCGGAGCCGAAGGACATCGGCGGCCGCTCACCGGTTGGAGCCTAGGTTTTGAGTTTCGGTTTCTAGAAATCGATTTTCGGGAATCGCGTTTCCGCCATAAGTGCCCTAAGTTAAGTTTTGTTGACCTCTTCTCAGTAACGATCCAAACCACTTTTCCACTCTCCGCTGTTGATGGAGCCTGACCGTATGTCGACTGATGCCACGCCAGAACCCACTGAGTCCCCCGCCCCGGCTTTGCCGACAACCGAGGTTGCGGCAGCAACTGCCTCCACCCCCGTGGTTTCGGCGGCTCCGGCTGCGAAGAAGCGTGTTGATCTGGCTGGCAACGTGATTGCTACCGGCCGACGCAAGACTGCCGTTGCGCGAGTGCGGCTTCGAGCAGGCTCCGGCAAGATTGTCGTGAATAATCGGCCGCTGGAGGTTTATTTTCCGACAGTGAAGGACCGTGAACTCGTGGCCGGTGCCCTTGGGCATGTCGGTCGCCAGCAGTCGGTCGACGTTGACATCACGGTTTCTGGTGGTGGTCCGACTGGGCAGGCCGGTGCCTGCCGGCTGGGCGTTGCCCGGGCCCTGAAGGACTTCGATACGGAGTTGGCTGAACCGCTGCGTCAGGGCGGGTTGCTCACTCGTGACGGTCGCATGAAAGAGCGAAAGAAGTACGGCCTGCGTGGTGCCCGTCGCGGCACCCAGTTTTCCAAGCGTTAAAATCGCTGGAACTGGCACATGCCGCATTTTCACGCCAGCCCGGAGAGGCGGGGTGTGCCGTTCTGTTTTCCCCCGGCCGAAGCCGAAGCAATACTTGGGGGGATGGTCTGTCCTGGACTTACTCGGCTTGTATGCCGAGGCAGGATGACCCCTCGAGCCGACCGGCTTGGGGCTTCACACACTTTTGGCCGGGGATGTTCGGAATGAGACGGTTCATCGTGAGAGTGGGTCTGCTGGTCACGTGTCTGGCGTGTTGCAGCCAGCCAGCATGTGCGGCTGAGTTGTCCCTGAGAACTAATGGGCAGCAAGTCCCGCGAGATGTTCTTGAGGCCGAGGCTGAAGGACTCGTGGAAGTAAAGTACATCCCCAATGACTCTCGCTCGGCACAGATTGTCGTGGCCAATCGGACTGATCAGCCACTGACTCTGCGGTTGCCGGACGCTTTCACCGGTGTGCCAGTGCTGGCACAACTAGGCATGGGGGGTATGGGCGGCATGGGCGGTGGCATGGGTGGCATGGGCGGTGGCATGGGTGGCGGCATGGGCGGTATGGGCGGCATGGGTGGTGGCATGTTTTCGGTCCCACCGGAGAAAACGAAGGTGGTGAAAGTTGCCACGGTCTGTCTGGAATATGGCAAGGACGAGCCCTCGCCCCGGTTGCCGTACCGAATGGTGCGGCTCGACAGCTTTTCGGAGGATCCGGCATTGGCGGCCATCATGGTGGCTCTTGGACGGGGAGAAATTTCTCAGAAAGTTGCGCAAGCAGCTGCCTGGCATCTGTCCAGCGGTCGTTCCTGGCAACAGCTTGCTGCGGAGAAGATTGACCGAGCTGGGGGTGTCCCCGATTTGCAATACTTCTCAATGGCCGAATTGCTCGCGGCTCGGCAAGTCGTGGCCATTGCAATTGAACGGACCGGTCGTGCCGCTGGCAGCACTGCCTCAGGGCTGCGTCAGCTTCGCTCTCCTGGTGAGGGCTGATAACGGCGGCGTTGATTGGATTCCCGCTGGTCGACAGATCGTGCGGCCAGTTGAAAAGCGGTGCTGAGGGGGGAATCGCTGGTCCCTCCCCGCCAGGCCTGTCGGCACCCGCCAGCCCCGTCATCTTCTGGGGGCAGAATTTTTAGCCCAATTTCTAGCCGGGTACTCAACAAACGACGTTTTTTTGGGTACAAGAAAGGGTTGGTCGGGGCGGTGGCGTGAGTCCACCGATTGCAACCATCGCCGGCCCTAGTGCTGGCCCACGGGAGAGCTGTTGGAATGGAGAAGCCTGCGAGCACGTCAACTGAAGCGGCGGGAGAAGTTATTGTCGAGGCCCGAAATCTTTCGAAGACCTATCGGGACTTCTGGGGCCGCAGCAAGAAGGTTGCCCTTAAGCCGCTCGATCTCGAGATTCGACGGGGGGAAATTTTTGGTCTGCTCGGGCCCAACGGCTCGGGGAAGACCACCACGATGAAACTGCTGTTGGGGCTCATTTTTCCTACCTCCGGTGAAGCCGTCGTGTTCGGGAAAGATGCAACCGATGTCTCGAAGAATGATCGCATCGGCTACCTTCCTGAAGAGTCCTACCTGTACAAGTTCCTTGACGCCGAGGAGACACTCGACTTTTACGGCCGGCTGTTTGATATGCCACCTGAGGAGCGGAAGCGGCGGGCTGACGCCCTGATTGAGATGGTCGGTCTCGGCCGGGATAAGAAGCGGCAGTTGCGGGAATATTCGAAGGGTATGACCCGGCGGATCGGGGTGGCCCAGGCTCTCATCAATGATCCTGAATTGGTGCTGCTCGATGAGCCCACCAGCGGCCTCGACCCAATCGGTACACGTGAGATGAAGGACCTGATTATTGACCTCAAGAAACGGGGCAAGACGGTCATCATGTGCTCGCATCTACTGGCCGATGTGGAGGACGTCTGTGACCGGATTGCTGTGCTTCATCAGGGCGAACTGAAAGAACTTGGCCGGGTCGACGAACTCCTTCGAGTCACGGACATCACCCAGATTCGGTCCACTGGCTTGCCCGAGGCTGCCCAGGCGGAGATTCGGGCGGTCATTGAGCGGCACGGAGGTAGCGACATCGAAATTGGCAGCCCAACGACGACCCTCGAAGACCTGTTCCTTGAAGTGGTTCGGGATACTGAGGCTCGCCCAGGCAGGCGGGCGGTACAGCGGCAGGACGAACCTGCCGCCAGCTAAGCGGCGGCCGTCGCGACGGGCGACCGGGTAGGCAAGCCGCACCTCGTCGCCGATCCGCAGTCCAAAAACACTCATTATTCGGTTCTTACACGGGCAGACATCTGATGGTTCTCGAAGAGGAAATACCGGCATTCACATCCTGGCTCGGGCCGGCGGTCGTCTCCTATTTGCTGATTGCGGCACTGGTAGCGGTCTTTGCTGCGGTGTTGGCTTGGCTCGCGTTATCGGCAGCGTCGGGTCCGCTGGCTGCTGGTGATCGGGTCTATCGTGGGGTGCTCGCCGGCCTTGCCGATCTGGCAGGCATGTCAGGCCGGCGGGTCTGGGCGCTTGCTCGACTGGCTATCCAGGAGTCGCTGCGGCGAAACGTGTTGGTAGTCCTGGGACTGTTCGCCCTGATCGTGCTGTTTGCCGGCTGGTTTCTTGATCCGCAGAGCGTGAACCCCGGCAAGCTCTATCTCGGCTTCATCTTGGCAGCGACGAATTTACTGGTCTGTCTCGTTGTGCTGGTGCTCTCGGTTTTCAGCCTGCCGGCCGATGTCAAGGCAAAGGCGATTCAGACCGTCACGACCAAGCCGGTTCGGACAAGCGAGATTGTCCTGGGTCGAATTCTTGGATTTGCGATCGTTGGAACCGTCCTGCTGGTCATCATGGGGTTTGTCGGCTGGGCGTTTGTGGTCCGCAGCGTGAGCCACACGCATGAGCTCGAGGCAGTCGATCTGCTCGCGGAACGGCTTGAGGATGGCCGGGTGGTCGGCTACGAGGGGCGGACCAGCCTTGAGCGTGGTCACCGTCACCGAGTGGAAATCGATCCTGATGGCATTGGTTCGACTGACACGACCCAGGGGCACCGGCATGGTGTGAGGCGTATTGCTGGCGACGGGGAGACGGCAGAATATGCCCTTGGTCAGGTCGAGGGCCTGCTGGAGGCCCGGCGGCCGCTCCGCGGGAAGCTGCGGTTCCTCGACCGCGAGGGGCGGCCCAGTGACAAAGGCATTAGTGTCGGGGCCGAATGGTCCTACCGACAATACATCGAGGGCGGTTCACTGGCAGCTGCCATCTGGACATTTGAGGGAATTCTGCCGGATGCGTTTCCCGAGGGATTGCCGTTGGAGATGCTTGTCCGCGTCTTCAGAACCTACAAGGGCGATATCGAAAAGGGGATCGCCGGGAGTGTTCGGGTGCGAAACCCAACCAGCGGGCTGCAGAGCGACCCCTTCTATTTCACGGCGAAGGAGTTCACGATCGATTCGCTGCTCATTCCGCGAACGCTCGCCGCAACGTCGGCTGATGGCGGAACCCGTCAGGTCGATCTGTTTACGGATATTGTCTCGGGGGGACGGGTCGAGGTGGTGCTTCAGTGCCTGGAACCGGCCCAGTATTACGGTGTCGCCCAGGCTGACTTCTATCTTCGTAGTGGCAGTGGCACATTTGTTCTCAACTATGCCAAGAGTTGTCTCGGCATCTGGTTCTCAGTTCAGGGAGTTCATTCAGCGGCTCTTTGAAGCCCAGCTAACTGGTAATACCAAGGAGATGCCGGGAGGAGGTCCAGTCGAGTCGCTCTACCGGTTGATCACTCAGGCCAGCATTACTGTCGACCTTGAACAGACGCCACTGGTGACCGCTATGAAAACAGTCGATACGTTTCTGCTGGCTCCCATGCGGCTGGCAGCCTCGCTGTTTCCGTCACTGTCGAGCCTGGGTACCAGTGATTTTGTCGCCGGCGGCTTTGATATTCCGCTCGACCTGTTGGCCGCACATGGCTGTGAAACTCTCGGCTATCTGATGGCATTCTTCATCGCCGGAATGTTCTGCCTGAAATCACGTGAGGTGGCATCATGACGCAGCAAACTGAAAACCGACCCGCTGGCCGCCGGGAGAAGGCCGCCTGGCTTGGCTTGCGGCCCGAGACGCTGGTGACGCTTGTGCTGATCGCGGTGCTGCTCGTGCCACTGTCAGCTCTGAGTCAGCCTAGAGATTCTTTGTCGGAGGGTGGCCATCTGGCTCAGTTGCGGGCCAAGGCGGGACTTTCCCAAGCCGATCTTGGGGAGATTGATCCGACCAGCGAGACA
>RGBY01000390.1 GCA_009919445.1 Planctomycetia bacterium | reverse complement strand
GCGAGCGAGCTCGCTCGCCGTCCATCCGTCGCCGTTTTCCGTGATTCGTGAAGCGAGCATGTCTCGGACGAGGTCCGTCAAACAAAGCGTTTCCCGCGTTCCGGTCGCCGTGGAAAACCTTACGTTTCGAGGCCGTCCGGCGACGTAACGCCCGGAAACCTTTCGATCGGTGGTGGATGCCATTGGTGAGCCTTTCAAGATTGCGAAAAGGGGATTTCGCAGATTTCCGCGTCTCCGAGACCCTCCAAAGCACGGTCTCGAGCGTGCTCCCGCAAGCCCAAAAGAAGAGCCTGCACCTCGAGATTGCCAGCCGCCACTCGCTCTCGCAGTTGTTCATACAAGACTCGCTCATGAAGAGCGTGCTGGTCGATCACCTCAATCCCTGACTCGGTCTCAACAACGAGATAACGGTTGTGGAGCTGAAACGCTCGCTCTTGGGGTGGTTCAGCTGGTTGCTCAAGGGGCAACGCCGCCTGCTGGGCAGCCTCAGCCTGCTCCCAAGCGGGGGCGACGGTGACATCGGCCTGGCTGTTACCAGCCGCTGCCGCTGTTGCCCCGGCCTCTTTGGCGCGGGCTGTCGGTGCGACCTGTTGCTGCCAGATGGCTTCCGCTGCCGCCAGCCCGGCTGCCGCCCGCTCTGTGGTGGCTGGTTCGTCATCAACCGGAAGGCTTGTCGTTCCTGGTGGCCTCAGGGCGGTCGGACCTTCCAGTCCCAAAAGTGCCCGCCGAATCGTTGAAAGGACAAGGCGATGGAGGCGGCCCGGATCACGAAACCGCACCTCCATTTTGGCAGGGTGGACGTTGACATCAACCGATAGGGGAGGGACCTCTAGCCTGAGAAAAACGATTGGCTGCCGTCCTGAGAGCAAACGCCCTCGATACCCCTCCTGCACGGCGTGCAGGATCGAGCGGTCACGAAACGGCCGCTTGCCAACAAAGAAGTGCTGCAGCCGACCACTGGCCATATCATCCTCTGGCCGGCCGATGAGTGCCGTCACCGTGACATCACCATCTGTTTCTGTTGCTTCCAGCAGACGATCGGCAAGCTGCCTGCCAAAGATGCCGGCAATCCGCTGCCGCCACTCATCGGTGGCTGGCAGATCATGAACCTGCCGCCGGTTGTGGGTCAGTGAAAAACCTGTTTCCGGATGGGCCAAGGCCGTTCGCACAAACGCCTCTGCCGCATGCGACCACTCTGTCGCTGGCGTCCGCAAGAAAGCCCGCCGAGCCGGGATCTTTCCAAACAATTGATGCACCTCGACGGCCGTGCCAGGGCTGCAGCCTTCTGGTATGACGCCTCGATTGATACCCCCGTCAACCTCCAGACGGCTACCTGTCCCATCCGCAGTACGGGTGCGAATAACCAACCGCGAAACTTCGGCAATCGAAGCGAGGGCTTCGCCGCGAAACCCCAGGGTAGCAATCTGATCAAGATCCTCAGCCACACGCAGTTTACTGGTCGCGTGTGGAGACACTGCCAACGGCAGATCTTCTGCTTCAATCCCGCAGCCATCGTCTACCACGCGAATCAGCGCGATGCCGCCCTGCTCGACGGTCACATCAACTCGTCCCGGCTGGGCATCCAGAGCATTCTCGAGCAACTCCTTCACGACGCTGGCTGGTCGCTCAACGACTTCGCCTGCCGCAATCCGGTTTACCACTGACAGCGGTAATGCCTGAATTCGCCCCACGCCTCTGTTCCTTCCCGTTTCCTGAAATCGCCCTCGTAGGCCACTCAACCACGCTGATGCTTCCACTCGGTCAGTTCAGCTGCCATACCATTCACTGCCCGACCCAGCACGCGCAAACGAACCCCGGGCTCAGGTGAGTTTGTATTCTTTGATTTTCCGATAGAGCGTTCGCTCTCCAATGCCC
>RGBY01000389.1 GCA_009919445.1 Planctomycetia bacterium | reverse complement strand
GCTGACCACAGCCGCCTGCCAGCCGCGTTCCAAAGATGGATCAATCGTCAGACCAGCCAGATCGATGTTGAGGGCTTGTGCCAGTTCACGCGGGCTGCTGGCTAGCAGCCGAACAACTCCTAGTTCCCGCCCCTGACGGCCGGTGAGGGCAAGTGGTGAGGGGCCGAGTTCCTCCACGCGGAGGATCTGTTCCCGCTGCCGAAGTTCAGGAAGCTTCTCGCCGGGCACAATCTGCTCACCTCCTTCAGTCGAGACCCGTACGACCTGGCTTGCCGGATCAACGAGCGCCACGGCCAAGGGAGGTGGCACCGTCCGGCGACGCGCGGCAATCTCGCGGTAGGCGACCCGCATCGCCTCATCGACTCGGGGCTCAGCCCGATTGGCCGGGCCAAGCACGGCGTCGGGGGCCATGACAATCTCTTCACAGGCCAGCGCCACCAGCACGGCATGACCGCTAGCACCCTTGGGCAGAAAGGCCACCGTCTTCACACGAGCCAGTTGGGGGTCGGTAAGAAATCGGGCAAGTGCCAGCGACCTTGCAAAATCACTCTCCGCTGCCATCTCGGGATTGGTGGCGGTGAATTGCAAGACAAGCAGGCCCCGCCGGTCAGGCTGACTGGCAAGTTGTTCAAGCTGCCGCAGAATGGATGCCCGCAGCTGGGTGTCACGATTGCCCGACAAGGGCAGCGGCACCGTCAGGCTCACCACCGCTGGTGCTGCTCCCGCCGGTGCTGCTTTTCGATCAGCTGCAGTCTTGGGGGGGATGGTCGCATCTGGCCGTTCAGGTTCTGGCCGCGCAGGATCTGGCCGGGCACCTGCGGCTGCTGGTTCCGCTACGCCAGCGGCCGCCCGGGCTCGGGCGACTGCTTCAGCCAACGGCCCGGCTGGCAGGGGCTTGGTCGCCACCATGAACGCGAGGATCATCAGCCAAGCACGAACCGCCCGCCGCCTGCTGACAGCCCGTCCCCAGCGACCAGGTCGCCGCCACCACCGCGAAGACACCAGTCCTGACATCGTCACCCACCATTTCACGCCGCATGAATGCAGGAGGAAACCAAAGCGAAAGCCACAGCAAAGTGTAGGAACCGGGGAGGGTGAGTCAAAATGCTGAAATCCTGACGGGGCCGGACCACAGTCTGCGGCAAGCTCTGCTAAACTCATCGCCATGACAACTCAACCGCAGGCCACCACGGCCCCTTCTGATACCCGTCAAGAACTCCTCCAGCTCATCGAGCAGCGGGCGGTTCAGCGTGGCACCTTCACGCTTGCCTCGGGTCGAACCGCCAGTTTCTACCTCGACGCCAAGCAGGTCGTGCTCGACGCCCGGGGCGCGATGCTGGTGGGCCGGGCTATCCTCGAACGCCTCCAGGCACTCGGCCCGCTCCCTGACGCCATCGGTGGAATGTCGATCGGGGCTGACCCGATTACGGCCGCTGCGGTCACCATGGCTGGCGTGGCTGGCCTGCCGCTGAAAGGCTTCATGGTTCGTAAGGAGCCAAAGGGGCACGGCATGAAGCGATATGTAGAGGGCCCCGTTGAGCCTGGCCAGCGGGTAGTGATTGTTGAAGACGTCACCACTACTGGTGGCTCGTCTCTGCTGGCGATCGACCGGGCGATTGAATTCGGCCTTAAGGTCGAACGAGTGGTGACGGTGATCGACCGTCTGGCCGGAGCCGCAGCTGCCTTCGCCGCCCGGGGCATTCCGCTAGAGCCGTTGGTAACCATTCGCGACCTCGGCATCGAACCAGAGCCGGTGAGCGGTTGACCGTGCGGCAATAACCAAGCCACAGCACGCTATCGTCCCCGCTGGTTGTCACGGCATCGCCCAGCCGATTGCCACTGCCTATCGCCCGGTTCCCACCGGGGGCTTTCTGGGGA
>RGBY01000388.1 GCA_009919445.1 Planctomycetia bacterium | reverse complement strand
ACTCTTGCCGGTGCCGGTGCGTCCAGCGATCAACAGATGGGGCATCGCAGCCAAATCGACCGCCATGGGATTGCCGGCGACGTCCTTCCCGAGATAGATCGGGATTTTCATGCTGCGGGACTTCGCCTGGGTTTCTTCCATGACCTCCCGAAGCCGGACCATCTGGCGGTCGGTGTTTGGAACCTCGACCCCAACGGAATTCTTGCCAGGGATCGGTGCGACGATGCGGACGCTCGGCACCCGCAGGGCGATGGCAAGGTCGTCGGCAAGGTTGGTGATTTTGGCCAGTCGCAGCCCGGCTTCAAGTTCGATCTCATACTGCGAGATGACTGGGCCGGTTTCAATTTCTACGACACGAACGCGGAAACCAAAGTTTGCAAAGGTTGCCTCAAGAATCCGGGCCCGGTCACGGACCTCGGCCTCTTGCTCGTCTAAGGCGAGGTGCTCCGGCGGCAGGAGCAGATCGAGCGGGGGCAGATCGTAAGAACCAGTGGGATCGGGTGTTATATCGAGTTCAAGTTGCTTGGTCCGGCGGTTTTGGCTGTTGCGAATAGGGACCAATTGAGGCTTTGGCGGCTCGACGGCCGCTTCTTCGGCTTCAGACTCATCTTCCTCATCAGCATCGACCTCTTCCCACTCCTCTTCGACCTCCTCCACGATGGGGCGACGGCGGCGGACCTTGATTGTTGGGCCCTCATCCTCTTCGTCTGCGTCGGTCTCTTCCTCATCGACCTCGTCGGCAGTGGCGGACGCCCGGCGGCGTCGTTCCCACCACGGCAGATCGGCCCTATCGGCGGCATCCGAGGGGTCGAGTTCAAGCAGCCCCCCGGGCCCCCAGAGCGGGCGAGGAATTGCATATGGAAGAAAGAGGGTGAGCAAACCTGCCAAACCGACGATGGCCAGGCAGCCGCCGACTGTCCGCCAAGGAAGATCGGGGTATTGGCGACCGCGGAACAGGCTGTAGTTCAGGCAGGCAAGCAGGGAAAGGCCAAGCCATCCCGCCAGTCCCACGCTCTGGTAGATCGCTGTGGCCACCACGGCGCCGAACGGCCCACAGGCGTTCATTGGCTCAACCCGTGGAGGAAAACCGCGACCCGCCGGTGGGTCTGCCGGATCAAAACTCAGCAGGGCAACCGCGATGAAGGCAATGATCGGCAGCAGGGCAATTGGAATCAGCAGCCGGGCTTGCCTCAGCGGCAAACGCTGGGGGACATCAGGATCTATGATGAAGTCACCGGTAGCGAGTCGACGGCGGCTGCCGCCAGCGAATCGCGATTCAACTGTAGCCATAGCATGTCCCAGAAATAGAGTGCGTAAACTCATTGGAACTCTACCTGCCATTGCCAAGCCAGACGCCTGCCAGGGCGGCTCCGCGACAGACAACGAGTGGCGAATGCAGCGGTTGTGCTGGCTGGGCTGGCCTTGCTGGGTAATATGGCCGTCTGCCTGCGGCGGTCATTGAGCAGGCGTGCTAGCATACGGGCGTGATTACCACCTCGCTGGGCATGCTGGCAGGGCTCGCCGCTGCCTTTTTCAGCTCGGTTTCCTACCTTGTGTCTCGGCATTACGGCACCCGCCAGCAGGGCGGGGGCCGCCGGTTATTGTTGCTTGCGCACCTCGTGATGGGAGCCATTTGCGGGCCGATCGCGGTTGGTCTGCTTCCTGCTGGCAGTTTTGCACAACTTGTTCAAGACCCTGCTGTGTCGATTCCCTGCCTGGTTTCAACCGTTGCGTATTTTTTGGGCACGTCGATTGTCTTTCGAGTGCTCACTCGTGCAGACGCGTCCCGTCTTTCTCCCTTGCTCGGGCTCAAGGTGATTGCGTTGGCGGTCATCGTGTCAATCCTTCCCGGTCAGCCGCTCGATGGGCGACAGTGGCTGGCGGT
>RGBY01000387.1 GCA_009919445.1 Planctomycetia bacterium | reverse complement strand
ACCCCCCATCAATGATGGAGGGTTAAAAGTTCAACAACGTCGGTTTGCACTATCGACTCGTCATCTGGACTTATCACTTTTGTCGACGCAGGAACCTGAAGCCGGCAGAGAGGACTCCAACTGTCCGTTCGCATGGAGACGCCTCGAGAAGATTCTGCGCAGCCGATAAACAAAACGCATCCCGCATATTTTTCTTGCGTTACCCAGACTGCGCAATATACTTCCAGCGACACACGACGACGGGCCACCCAGAGATCGGTGAATTTCGCCAAAATCTGCGGGTTCAGCGTTGTGCGTTGAATGAGCCAACCGACCACCAGACGGAAGACGAGACGAGGGGCAGGCCGAAGACGACTCTTCGGCAGGTCCGTCGCAGCGTAAGCCGGTGTGAGAAGGCACGGATGAACCGTGCCCTTTCATGCCGGCTTTTTTTGTTTTTGTCGCCGCCAGTCACGCCGCCCTTTCACGGGCAGCTTTGCTGCCGGGGAAGAAAACCCAGCCTCGTCCGCCCATCTGATAAATGCCGCCCCCAGCGTCCCCACACAGGAGTCACCCTGCAGCCGAGACTGCCATTGAAAACGGCCGACATCTCATCGAGCCGACCGCTTGGCCGCCTCCTCGCCCAGGCGGCGGCTGAGTTTGAACAGCGACTGTTCGGACGGCCGCCCCGCTGCGTTACCGTGACAGGCACCGCCGGGGCTCTCGTCCTCTGTCTGCAACAACACCTCAGGGAAGTGGATCACGACCTCGTTGACGATCGGGCGAACAGCCAACGCATTCGACGGTTTCATGAAGACATGTTTGCCTGCCTCCGCACCCCCTTCCGCGAACATATCGCCGCAGCAACCGGAATTGAACTGACTGTGGCTGTCCTGGATGTGGACCTCGAGAACGGCTGCCTGCTGAAGACATTCAGCACCGGTACGGCAATCGACCTATACGTCTTTGGCCCGGCGGCTCCACCATTCGGAGTGCCAATTGATGGCCATGTGTCTGACGAGTCAGCAGCAGTTCGTCCCCCACACACAAACCGAACAAGGAGGCGGATGGCAGTGGAGCCAACCGCGACTGCACGCAGTCACGAGGGATCGCAAACCATGAAGAGGTGAACCATGTTGGTACTTACAAGAAAGAATCGTGAAAGCGTGATCATCGGTCGCCCCGAAGATCTGGAAGTCATGCTGGAGATTACTGTCCTTGAGATCGAAGGGGGCCGGGTGCGACTCGGCTTTGAAGCAGACTCACGCATGCCAATCCACCGCCGTGAGGTCTGGGATCGCATCTGCAATGGTGAATTCCAGCCCAACCAATAGCTCGCTGCAGCGAACCCATCGGGCAAGTGATCAGCAGCCGCCTTCTTTGGGCGGCATCTCATTCGTGCGTCGCTGGTGCCGCAGGGCTGCGGCAACCAACGATTGCCACGATCCCTCACCAGCCACCGTTTTGTCTCTCGGTTTTATCTCTAGGATGTCCAAGCATGTGAGCGGAGGTGCTCCGTGAAATCTCAAGGCGAAATTGAGTCATCCGTCTGTGACGGAATCTCCCGATTCCAGCAGGAGTTCATTGGTCGGGGTCCCAGCGACATTCATTCCCACCTTGTTGGCACAATGATCATCGTCAGACTGAAGGGAGTACTCACGCCAGCCGAAAGGCAACTTATTTCACCCGGCCAGGCGACAGCAGTAGCCCAACACAATGGTCAGGAAAATGGCAATGGCCGGTCGCTTCTCAAGCAGGTTCGTTCTCACATGATCGCCACCGGCCGCCAGCGGCTCCGGCAGATCGTCGAAGAGGCCGCCGATGTTGATCTGGTAAGCATTCATCACGACATATCTACCGTCACCGGTGAGGAACTCTTTGCCTTTTCTCTCGCCGCGGCACCACGCCTC
>RGBY01000386.1 GCA_009919445.1 Planctomycetia bacterium | reverse complement strand
TTCACAGTGCGCGAGAATGTGTATGCCATTGCAACTTGTTAGCTGAGGAAGTAAGGAGCTAATTTGCTGATGATTCCAACTGGCTGGTAGCATCTTCTTGCTGGTTTCGAGAGGCTTGAGGGTCTCAGCCCGATCCCGCTGCTGCTTGGGCGTCGCCCAGGCTGCTGAGCCATGGCGGATGCCCGCGAAGGTGGCATACAGCCGGTAGTAGTCTGCCTGCTTGATGGGGTCGAACTTGTGGTTGTGACAGCGGGCACAGCCAATGGTCAGCCCGAGAAAACCTTCTCCGGTCGAGCGGATGATCTCGTCCAGAGTGTTGGCCCTGATCTGGGCGGCCTGAGCGGGGTCCTGGTTCCCGACATCGTCGTATGGCCCACTGACCAAAAACGCGCTGCCGATCATGACGTCGTGATGATCAGCCCCAAAGACGTCACCGGCGAGGTGCTCGCGAATGAATCGGTCAAACGGTTTGTCGTCATTGAATGATTTGATTACCCAGTCGCGGAAGGGCCAGAGGTCGTTGATGATGAAGTTGCGTTCATAGCCATTGCTCTCGCCGAAGCGAACGACATCAAGCCAGTGCCGCCCCCAACGCTCGCCGTAGTGGGGCGAAGCAAGCAGCCGGTCGATCAGCTTCTCGTAGGCCTGTGGGTCGGTATCAGCGGCAAAGGCCTCTACTTCTTCCGGTGTTGGCGGCAAGCCAGTGAGGTCATAAGTTGCCCGTCGCATCAGCGTCCGACGGTCGGCCGGTGGGTTTGGCACCAGTCCCTGTTCAGCGAGGGTGGCTGCCAGGAAGCGGTCGATCGGATGGTCAGCCCAGCCCTGTGATGCTGGAGTGGCCACAGGTGGGGCGACGTCTGTCAGCGGCTGCAGCGACCACCACGACAGATCTGCCTGCGAGCGTTCTTCCAGCGTCACATCGTTGGGCCAGTCTGCTCCGGCGGCAATCCAGTTGCGAATGACCGCGACCGCTTCAGCTGAAAGCGGTTCGGCCTTCTGGGGCATCTCGGGTGGTTTTCCATCAATGCCGGCGATCAGTTCAAGCAGGTAACTCCCCTCGGGATCACCCGGCAAGACAAAGCCGTTCTCAAACAGCTGGTCCCGGCTGGCCAGCGACAACTCTCCCTTGGCGATGTTTTTGGAGTGACAACCAAGACAGTGAATCTCCAGCAGCGGGGCAACATGCTGCCGGAAATCGACAACCTCAGCCGCCGGGGTCCGCACCGTTACCAACAGACTGGCTGCGACAATCACTGCGTTGATCAGCAGTGACAGCTTTTTGCCGGCGACGGCGTGGCCGCAGCTGACCAGCCAGTTGTTGGACCCGGCAAGATGGTTGTGCCGCATGCGTTGGCTCCTGCTGTCACGATTGCCTGGTAGCAGGGCATGTTCTGTCAGCTGCTACGCTTACATGCTCTTTCTTGTGTAATCTGCCGAACGCCTGTTCTGCCGACCCTGAAAGACTGGCAGAATTTTTATGGTTTTTGCAGGGTCTCACATCCGGTGAATTGGATGGTAGATTAACGACCCGTATTGTACCGGGGGGGCGCGTCTGCCAAGCGGCTCCCCTTCTTCCATGCCGGAGTTTCCTTCCATGACACCCGATTTGCCGACATCTACCAGCACCCGCCGCCGCTTTCTCCAAGCCGGGTCGACCAGTGCGGTTGCAGCCCCAGCCCTCTCGAGCTTGCTCGCCGGAACTGCTGCGGCGAATCTCCATGCCGCTGGAGGTGATTCAATTCAGGTTGCCCTGATCGGCTGTGGCGGTCGAGGGGGTGGTGCTGCAGCCAATGCATTGGAGGTCGTGGAGGCGCCGTTGAAGCTTGTTGCCCTCGCTGACGTTGTTCAGGGTCGAGCTGAGATTGTTCGGCGGAATCTCGGAGCTAAGCA
>RGBY01000385.1 GCA_009919445.1 Planctomycetia bacterium | reverse complement strand
GCCGGCAAGCTTCACCACCAGGCTGGCATCAGCCTGACTGAGCAGTTTGAGGCTGGTGGCCGTGTGCAGATTGTTGACGATGATTTCATCCTGCAGCACGTGAACGATGTCGGTGTCGTCCCAGACGCTGTCGACAACGATTTCTTCGCCGCGGACGACGACCCCTGCCGTGCGACTGACACCCCGGAACGCCGCCAGCGACCCGTAGGCATTGAGCAGGCCACCACTGGCGACGTTGCCGGCGAGACTCGCGATCGGCACGGACCCATCGATGATGGCGTCCCGGACTTCCTCCATGGTGGCATCCGGGTTGGCTGCAGCGACCAGGGCCGCGACACCGGCGGCATGTGGCGCCGCCATTGAGGTGCCGCTGAGGTTACCGTAGGCATTCCCCGGCAGGGTTGAGAGGATGCCAGCCCCCGGAGCGCCGATATCGACGCTGGTACGGCCGAAGTTTGAAAAGCCGGCGAGATTGTTATTCCGGTCGGTGGCGGCCACCGACAGAATGGCATCGCTTTCGTAGCTGGTGGGATAAACGGGGATTTGGTCATTGTTGTTCGAATCATTCCCAGCCGCTGCCACGAACAGAACGCCCGCCTCGCCCCCGGCGTTAATCGCATCAAGCAGCGCCTGCGAGAAGCCTCCGCCTCCCCAACTGTTGTTGCTGGCAACGACGTTGACGCCAGCCAGCCGCATTTCAGTGGCATACGTAATTGCTGCAATAGCCGCATCGGTCGAGAGGTTGCCGTTGGCATCCTCAAACTTCAGCGGCATGATCCGCACATTCCAGGCAACACCGACTACGCCCGTGCCGTTGTTGGCGACCGCACCAATCGTCCCAGCAACGTGGGTCCCGTGACCGTCGGTGTCCATTGGGTCGTTGTCGTTTTCGCCAAAGTCCCAACCGCGAACATCGTCGATGAAGCCATTGCCGTCGTTGTCGATGCCGTCGCCGGCAATCTCGCCCGGGTTGACCCAGATATTGGCCGCAAGATCTTGGTGCGTGTAGTCGACACCGGAGTCAATGACAGCAATCACCACGTCGTTTGAGCCGGTCGTGATGTCCCAGGCTTCCGGCGCGTCGATGTCGAAGTCAGACGGCTGGTTCAACCCCCAGAGTTCGCCGTACCGCGGATCACTCGGAACCCGTTGGTTCTGGAGCAGGAAGTTGGGCTCGGCATAAGCCACTTGGCTGCTACCCGCAGCCCAGCCAATCACGTCACTGACGCTGGCGCCCGGGGCGATCAGGCGATGGAAGCTGCCGCCGAGTTCGACTGTTGACCAGCCAGCCTGCACTTCGATCGTCCCTTGATGATCAGCCGCGGCCCGCACCACCCAGCTGTCGGTCAGGACGTCGACAGGTTGACCGTTCCAGTCGATTCGCTGGACGGTGCCATCGGCAGGCGGATACGAGATGCTGTTGTCACGAATCAGCGGCCCGCTGTTGTCGTCAAAGGCGACCGAACGGCCGATCATCCCGCTCTGCCGACCGGGGTCAGGGACGTTCGCGGCGGTCAGTGAGTTGGCGTTAATTGAAATCGTGGCACCGGCGTTGTCGCGGAAATCGTTGCCGACAATCACCGGTTGGGCTCCACGGACAAAAACGGTGGCAGCCTCATTCGAACCCCGTGCAGTCCGGTCCGTCAGGGCCACACCAGCGCTATTGCTCTGCAGCCGGCTGTTGGCCAGACGCAGATCACCCTGGTGAACCTCGATGACGTTGAACGAGTCGAGCACGCCTTCAATTGGCACCTTGCCACCACCACCAGAAATGAAGGCATGGTCGATGCTGGCCTGGCTACCGGCGTTCAGAATGATGCCGCCCCAATAACCCGGCCCGAACCGGTTAGGCAGATTGCCATTGGTGTCGAAGCCGCCGCCACCACCGAAG
>RGBY01000384.1 GCA_009919445.1 Planctomycetia bacterium | reverse complement strand
CGGTGACGCCACCATCACCGTTGAGTCCAGGCCGGAAGATGTTGACTGCCAGCAAGCCGATGGAAATGGCGAGAAAACTGGTTGAGGCGTAGTAAAGGATCGTCCGCAGAAACATGCCGCCCAGGCTGGCGGCGTCGCCAAGACCGGTTACGCCGCAGATGAGTGAGGTGATGATCAGGGGCACGGCCACCATCTGTAACAGCCGGAGAAAGAGCCCGCCGATTTTTTGGGCTGCCTCACCCACCACGCGGGCCGGGCTGCGGCCGAGCCGGTGCAGCCAGTCGGCTGCCTCAGGATTGAGCCGCGCTAGTTCGTCGACAGTGGCCGCTGCTCCCGGTGTCTGGCGGGTGCCGTCGACCACCGCTCCGCCGACCGTGCCGAGACGGGGAAAAATAGCGGTTCAGGGGGCGAGAATCTGCCAGGAAATGGGTTGGTCTTCCAGTTGCACCCGGACCCGCTGATGCCCGCCAGCGTGCAGCGTAAGAACCTCAATAGCTGAGAATCGGCAGGTCACCACGGCAAAGTGGACCAGCCCGCGTGGGTCATCGTCCAGCGGAATTGACGGGGCCGTCGGAAACGCGTCAACGGCCGCCCCTGGGCCCTTGACTGCAGTGTAACAGGCCCGGCTCGTAGCTCGGGAGCGGGTCCACGCCTTGACTGCCAAGTCATCCTGGTGATGCACGGCCGCAGTGGCCGAGATGCGGAGCTGCACGCGGGCCGCCGGGTCGTACCAGTGCAGGCTGACCTGCGGGCAGGCTGCGAGCTGCGCAACCTTGCTTGAACGGATATCGGTATGAAAGCTGATTGTGCCAGCAGCGGGATCGAAACTCCGGAGAACCACAGTTCGTTGGTCAGGCCCGGATGCGGCAACCATGGTTGCCACGGTGATGAGGTGGAAGGGGTGCCGGGCCGACGCTGTGGCTGCGGTGAGGCTGTCGGCACACTGCTGCCAGAGAGAAGCGGGGGTGTGCTGGCGAAGATCCCAAATTTCAGACACGGCGACAGATTTTCTGATCGGATGACGGTCGTTCTAAAAGGCTGGTTATACTCGCGACCAGCGAGTGGGGAAGCAGTTGTGGGCTGTTCCCGACCCATGCTTAGAAAAGCAACAGCTCCACCGCTTTTTACCAGAGGAAGCAAGATGACCAGAAAAAGCACTATGACCAGAGGAAGTACCATGACGTCTCGACGTGCCGTTTTTGCCCCAACATTCTGCCTGCTGATTGCGATGGTCGCGACAGGGCATCAGGTGGAGGCTGCCGAAGAGGCGCCACCCATGATCGATCCAATTGCCGCGCCTGCTGAAGCAGTTGGGCTGCGGCCGCTGTTCAACGGCAAGGACCTCCGGGGCTGGGACGGCGACCCGCGTCTCTGGAGCGTGCGGGACGGTGTGATCCATGGTGAGACGACGGCTGAGCAGCCATCCAAGGGCAACACGTTTCTTATTTTCAAAGGCCCCGGTCATTTCGTTGCAACGCGACCAACAACTCGGGCATTCAGTACCGCTCCGAGCGGCTGACGAACGCATCGAATGATTGGGTGATGGCCGGCTATCAGCACGAGGTTCGCAACGAAAACGACTTTCCCAATGTTTCCTCCTTCATTTACGACGAGAAGGGCAAGGCGGGCCGCCTTTGTAACATTGGTGAACGGGTGATTCGCACTGTGGATGGTGAAAAACGTGTAACGGGCACGCTCATTGGTGAGGAAGCGTTTAAGAAGCTCTTCCGGCTGGACGACTGGAACGACGTTGTCATCATTGCGCAGGGGCCTCGGGTCCGACACTTTCTCAATGGCTGGCTGGTTGTTGAGTTCACCGACAATGATCCGCTGACGACCCGTACGGCTGGGTTGATTGCCCTGCAACTGCACGGTGGCAAGCCAATGTGGGCTGAGTT
>RGBY01000383.1 GCA_009919445.1 Planctomycetia bacterium | reverse complement strand
CCGCCGGATCGTCCTCTCGGCAACCTACCGCCAGAGCAGCCGATTATCCGGGTCTTCTTGCCAAGAGTCATGGTCGAACTGGCTGCTTTGGCGGTAGGTTGCCGAGAGGACGATCCGGCGGATCAGCGTCTTGGTGGACCAGCCACCTTCCCGAAATCGAAGGGTTAAGAAATCGAGCAGGTCTGGGTGACTTGGGCGATCGCCCCGGAGCCCGAAGTTATCGACACTTGCGACGATGCCGCAGCCGATCAGGTGGTGCCAGATACGGTTGACATAGACCCGGGAGGTCAGTGGATGATTTGGATCGACCAGCCAGTCTGCAAGTTGCACCCGGCCGCTCGTGTCCTTGGGAAAAGTCGGCTGGGGCGTTGCCGAGATTGTCCTGATCACACCTCGAGGGATGACGGCTCCGTGATTTTGGGGCTCGCCCCGAATCCGAATGGCTGTGTCGGCGATTTTTGCGGCATCGCCCACCGCGAAGGCGGTCGGTAGGGGAGGTGGGGCATCCTGCTGTAATGCCTTCAGTTCAGCTTCAAGCCGTTCAACCGTCGAGCGATCGGCTGCGACGCGATCTACAAGTTCCTTCGTGCCCGCAGCGGCAACATCCGGTGGCATTGCCACTGATGAGTCTGCCCGCAGCCGCACAGCATCAACAATCACATACCCCTCGGTGTCACGGGTGGCGATTGTGAGGCCCGCCTTTGCTGCGTGAGAGAAGGGGAATAAGCCGAGTGATACGAACCTGTTGTCGATGGGCGGTTTAGGACGCTGGTCAACGGTTACCTCGACCTCGCCCTCGGCATGCCGGATGCTCACCGGCACGTTGGCCGCCCGGTTTGAGCCCGGTGTGTATGACAGCAGAACCTCATACTGACCGGAGGCCGGCACGAGGAAGCTGAACTCAGCAAACTTCTTGCCCTTCTCTGACTTCTCGTCATGAAGGTAGTCGCTGCCAATGAAGTTTGGAAAGTAATTCGATGACTTCCAAGATCCTGTTAATCGAGCTTCTGAATTATCGACGGTAAGGGTCAGTCGGCCATCTTCTAGATTTTGCAACTGCCGCTCGTGGCCAGCGAGCTGCTCTCGTGCTGTTTTGATCGCTGTTTCAATTTTATTTTTGCGAGCAGTGTGATTGGCGACGGCCTCGCGGTGTTCGTGTGGGGTGGGCAGTTCCCGCCGCGGCCACGTTGAGACGTACCGTTGGCTCTCTCCCCTGAGGGTTTCGGTGCTCGTGAAGATCCCAGCGACTGCGTGATAGTCGGCAGTGCTGATAGGGTCAAACTTATGATCGTGGCAACGGGCACAGCCGAGCGTCATCCCCATGATTGCCGAACCTATGGCTCCAACTTGTTCATCTGCGACATCGAGCAAGAGTTTTTCCTTGTCGCGTTCACTCAGCATCTTGGTGCCGATCATCAAAAATCCGGTAGCGATAAGTTGCTCTGCCCGCTGCTGCTGATTGGAGGCAGGGAGTAGATCACCAGCAACCTGTTCACGAATGAAATGATTGAACGGCTTGTCTTCATTGAAGGAATCGATCACATAATCGCGGTACCGCCAGGCATCGTGGAAGGTGGCATTGAAGTCACCCCCATTGGAGTCGGCGTAGCGAGCTACATCGAGCCAGTGTCGGCCCCAGTAGACGCCGAACTGCTTTGAAGCCAGTAATCGGTCAACCAGTTTGGGGATTGCTTGTGGCGAAGGATCGTCAACAAAGTCTGCAACCTCCTTTGGTGTCGGAGGCAAGCCAGTTAAATCAAAGGTGAGCCGACGGATCAGTGTCGGCCGGTCGGCTGGGGCTGTGGGGGCCAGGCCGGCTGTCTCGAGACGGGCGAGGATAAAGGCGTCGAGCGGATCAGCTGGCCAGTCCTTCTGTTTCACTGTCGGGACGGTGTGGT
>RGBY01000382.1 GCA_009919445.1 Planctomycetia bacterium | reverse complement strand
CCAGCCGGCGCGGGGCGACGACATTGATCACGGGGCAGCCAAGTTCCCGGGACAGGGCAGCATGATCGACGGCAATGCCTTTGGATTCAGCGACATCACCGAGCGTGAGAGCGACGACCACGGGCAGCCCCACAGCAAGTGCCTGGCTGACGAGATACAGATTGCGCGGCAGGTTGGTGGCATCGGCCACCACCACCACACAGTCGGGGCGGTTGACGCCCTTCATCTTGCCCTGCAGGACATCGACCACCACCTGCTCGTCAGGGCTCTTGGCCACCAGACTGTAGGTGCCAGGCAGATCGATCAGCTCAATGCCCTTGCCGCGATGGGTGAACCGTCCGATCTTCTCCTCAACGGTGACACCGGGGTAGTTGCCGATACGGGTGGGGATGCCGGCAAGAGCTGAAAACAGTGTGCTCTTTCCGGTATTTGGATTCCCCAGCAAAGCAACACTCAAATGGCCTCTAGATGATATGGCCGAACCGGCAGATGTGTCAGAGGCGGAAACAGAAGACATCGACCGTTCCAGTCAGAGAGCAGCTGGCAGCACCGTGAGTGGCGGTCAGTTAGCGATTGCCACCCGGGAAGCCTCATTCCGACGAATCGAGAGCCGATAGCCGCGGAGTTCAAGTTCCAATGGATCGCCCAGCGGGGCCCATCTCCAGCAGTCGCAGCGAGGTGGTGTCTGCGCCGGATACATCGGCCACCTGCCCAGTTGATCCGACAGTCAGCTCCTGGAGTGATCGCATCAGGTTCCTCACTGGCTTGGGCCATAAGGGGATTTCAGCTCCGGCTCATGCCTTGGAACTGCATCCAAGACCCGCACGAACGGAATTGAGAATCAATCTCAATAATACTCTATCCTAGAATCCGATGCACGCCACAACAAGATGGTGTGCTGATTCGCCGGTATTTTTCACTTGCCTTGCCTGAGGTTTAGCGGTGCCCAATGCCTTGTTCATCACCGGCACCGATACCGATGTGGGCAAGACTGCTACTGCGGTGGCAATCCTGCGTCAGTTGGTTGAGGCCGGAATCGTCTGCCGGGCTTACAAGCCGGTTGCCAGCGGAGTGGTTCCGGGCCTCTCAGACCCTGAACAACTCTGGCAGGCGGCCGGCTGTCCAGGGCTGCTTGCCGAGGTCTGCCCCCAGGTGTTCCATGCCGCCATTGCGCCTGAGCAGGCAGCCCGGGCCGAGGGCCGTCGCGTCGATGAACGACTGTTACGTCAGGGGATTGTGCCGCATCTCGCCAGCGACTTGATCGTGGTGGAGGGAGCCGGTGGGCTTTTCTCACCGCTGGGTCCTGGCACCCTCAATGCCGACCTGGCCCGCGACTTTGGTTTGCCGGTGGTCGTGGTCGATGCCGCCCGCCTTGGCCTGATTGGCCGGACGCTGGCCACCGTCACGGCAGCCCGGGCCGTCGGGCTGACCGTGGCAGCGATCGTCATTTCTGAAACAGCTGCGATGAGAGCGAATGGGCCGCCTGATCGTCCCGAGAGCCCTGCGGCAACTGCCGCAGCCTCACTGGACGACCTGAGGCGGCATCTGCCTGAGTTGCCCATCGGTTGGCTGGGCTATCGCGCTGACAAGATTGCACCGGCAATCAACTGGCGCAGCCTGGCTGCTCCAGTTCAGCAAGCGTGATGCAATTCACAGCGAGAAAGAGCATTCGCCCCGACTATCTAAAAATTGAGAAACAAGCCCCTACGCGCCGGTGCGTAACCGGGCTGCTGCTTCGGAGCGATCGGTTGAGGCAGCCGCAGTGGCGAGGCTGTTGGCGGTGAGGGTGAGGACTACCTGCCAGCAGCCGGAGGCATCGGGGGTGACGATCCAGTGGGGCATCACCACCACCGATTGATGCACCAGCTCAAAGCCTCCTTCGGACTGGCTGACTGACTCAAT
>RGBY01000381.1 GCA_009919445.1 Planctomycetia bacterium | reverse complement strand
CAAGAGCAGCCTCGAGGCGCTCAGCAACCAGGCTGCCGCCAGCTTTACCGAGCCAGAAAATGATGGCACTGAGCAAGTTGCCGCCACAGTCTCTGCCGAAGAGCAGGTGCTGGATGAACTGAACCAACGCATCAGTTCGCTTGAACAGACCGTTGCCAACCGGCCCAGCCACCCCCGGGCCTGGGTTGATCTCGCCGTCAGCCGCCTGGAGCGATTTGGGCTGGCCCGCCGGGTTGCAGGGGAAACCTTCGGCCTCGTCGAAATCCGTCAGACCGTTGAAGAAAACAGTTTTGATTCAGCCGCTGCGAGCCAGCAGTGGGTGAAAAGTGTCACGGGTGAGTACTACGCCGATCTTCAGCAGGCAGGCCAAGCCGCACTCAATGCGGTGACACTGACCCCCTGTGCCGGCGAGGCCTGGTGCGCTCTGGCGGCAGTTGCGTTCTTGCAGGAACCTTCGGCAGCGCTGTCTCGAGCCTGCATCAACCAGGCCCTACAGGTACGGCCGCATGATGGCCAGGTGTTGTTTGAAGCCGCCGTGCAGGCCGAACTTGATGGCGACACGGCTGAATCGCTTCGCCGCTACCAGCAGTGCTTTGCAGAATGCCCCTCGCAGCGACGGCGAATTCTCAACGTGCTCTTGCCGCTCATGCCGGCTACAGCCGCCTGCGATCTGCTGGAACCTGACCTTACTGGCCTGCGGATGATTGACGGCCTCTGGTCGCGACACTCTCCAGCTGATGCCATGCGACCGGTCAAAGAGCAACGCCTCGCAGCGGCCTATGCCGCCGCTGCTGAAGCCAGTGGCAACCCCCGCTGTAGCCTGCTGTGTGAGGCGGCCAGCCTTGAACGCACCCTTGGCAACAAGACACAGGCTGCAGCCACGCTGGCTGAAGCCATCGAGGCCAACCCAAACCACTATGCCGCCCGCCTGACCCATGTTGATTTCGCCCTGGCCATCGGCGACGCCGACACCGCCAAACGCGAACTCGACTGGTGCCTGCTGCGGCGGCCAGATAGTCAGAAACTTCAGGGGCGGCTCCAACGATTGAAACAACTGCGGGTCGAGCAGGCGAGCAGACCGCCAGCACTCGATCTTTCTACTGGCTCTCCAGGAGAACGCCGATGACAGGCCGTCCACATGGCAACCTCCGCCTACCCAGTGCCAGACGTATCGCCTGGCACCTGGTCACCCTTGGCAGCCTGGTGCTGGCAACGGTGCTGGCTTATGTGATTCGGTTTGAGGGAATTCTCATCGATGAAAACATCGCGAGCCTCAGCCGGTGTCTCAGCATTGTGGTTCCAATTCAATTTTTCATGCTGATGGCTGTGGCCGGCACCCGCAGCAGCATTCGCGGACTGACCCTGCGAGATCTTTGGCAGCTGGTCTTTGGCGTGACAATGGGCCTGGCCATGGCAGCCCCGGTGGCCATGCTGAGCCAGGCCAATATTCCCCGCAGCATCTGGATTATCGACTGGTTTGTGGCCATTTCAATTTTGGGCGGCTTTCGTGGTGCTGCCAGTGAGGTCGACAGCTTTCTGCGACGGCGTTCGCTGCATGCGGCACGCCGTGTGCTACTGGTGGGCACCTGCCCATCGAGTGAGGCCGTCGTGCGAGCGCTACAGTCTGAAACCTCGTCCAAACAACAGCGGATTGTTGTGGGCATGGTCGCCAAGGCAACCGACTATGACCTCGTAGGCCGCTCAACTGGTGGCATCTCGGTGTTGGGCACCACCCGCAAGCTGGAAAAACTAATTGCCAAGCATCAGATCGATGAGGTGATGCTGCTTTCGGAGACTTTCCTGGGCAGTGAAGTTGCAGATCTCCAAAAGCAGGCCTCCGCCGCCGGCTGTACCGCCACAATTATTCCCGCCATCCACACCCTCGTCAGTGGCCAGGTGCAGTTGCAGCCCCGGCCGAT
>RGBY01000039.1 GCA_009919445.1 Planctomycetia bacterium | reverse complement strand
CTTCCCTTGGGTTAAACTCATAGCTCCTCCAGCAGTTTTAGAGCTCGCTTGTGCCAGAGCCGAGCCCATCCGGCGGCAGGGCAGACCGGGCTGCTCCCCCCTGCCAGGCCTCAAGCCTGTCATCCGCTTCCTGCGTACCACCCACCGGCCAGGCTGCTGCTACCAGGCGGCCATCCAGTCGACCCGACACACACGCGAAAGCACCACTGCCGCGAACAACAACGCATGCCGCCTGCTCTCCGACGCGAATTGTGATTTCAACAGGGTGGCCTCCGCCGGTATCAACGTCGACCACGGTAGCCAGTCCTGCGTCAGCCACCGGCTGCAACCTTCGGCTTTCAACCGAGAGCCACGGCGAATCATCGTAGAGCAGTGGGACACAGTCGCCCCCAAGCTCGTGAGGCAACGCTGCCAGATCGACGACAAGCCAGTCCCTCCTGCTATTCCCCGTCGATGACCAGGCCCACTGTCCCGCCTCTCCGAACCAGCCCGTTCTCCCAGAGGCTAGCCCACTTGCCTGACTGATCACCGGAATCCCAAATATTGCCAGCTGCCTCAGATTCTTTCGCTGCCAGACGCCGTCGACAAAGAGCTCGCCGTTTTGGCACTGAAGATTTTCCCCACCGAGCCCCACGACTCGCTTGAGAACCGGCTGACCGCCTGGTCGCTGGCAGATGACTCGGTCATACCGGCGAGGCTCTAAAACCTGCGAGGTCCAGCGGACCAGATCACCCTGCCGCAGGCCAGGGGCCATCGAGAAGCCAATCACCCGCATCCTGGCATCACCAAGCCCCAGCCAGAGCGAGGCAACAAGCCCTACGGCACCGGCAACAATAAGGCTGCGAGTAAACACGCTGGAATGCGATGCCACGCCAGACCGCAAAGATAAGCACACGTGATCCCCAATCAAACGTCGTCCGCCTTTGGTCGACTGCCGAGACGGGCTATCGCCCTAGGATGCCGCAAAAGAATACTACGAAGACCATCGACGTTCTTGGGGCTTCTCTCGCATCAAGCAACTTCATTCAGGGCTGCATTCAACAGACCGTTAGTCGAGAACCCCTTTGACTGGCCCCGGCTTTCGGTTTGGGTCCGGTGGCCTTGGCGGGGGCTTTACACCAATGGCATAGCCACTTCCTAAAACATGGTTGTAACTTCCCGGATCAATTGGCTTCCAGCCGGCGTAGTACCCAGCGCTGTCCGTTACTTTCCGGATGGCCATATACGCCTCGAACGACTCAGGCTCAACGAGATAGTTGAGATACCACTTCCCTTGATTGTTCCGCAGAACCGTCTGAAAAATCCCCCGCACCGCATCCTGTGGCTCCTCACCACATTCCTCAGTTGGTTTGATCTGGACGTTTATCCTGTTACCTTGCCGCAGCAGGCTTATCTCAAAATATTTATTTTTCGCCGGATCGCTATTAAATTCATCGATCATTTTCTGCGCCTGATTGGCATCGGGAATAAAGTTTCCTTCGCCAACCTGAATGTTGTTCTTCTGGATAATCATTTTCAGGCGATTCTTGATTGCTGTCTCCATCTGCTTGCCGGGATCAACAAAGGGGATCACCTTTCCGTCTTTTACAAGAACGGTTCTTGGCTGTAGCAGAGGATTGCCATTCTTAGGATCCCGCGGCACGTCTCGCGGAGTCGGTGGCCGGACCTCTTTTGGTGGTGGCGGCTTGGGGATGGGCGTATCTTCGAGTTTGGCAAAAAGGTCGTCCTTTGATGCAATGAACTTCTTTTCTTTCTCCTCTAATTGAGCTAACTGAACGAGTAAGCGTTTCCGCAATTCTTCGGCTGCCAACCGCTTTTCCTCAGCCTCTTTTTCGGCAGCCTGGGCGAGCAGTAAATCTTGCTTTGCTTTCTCCTCTGCTGCGGCTAGTTCTTCTTTGAGGGAGGCCAGCAGCTTTTCGGGGTCAACCTTTTCCCGGCTCTGCTCGTCTTGAATGGCCTGTTGGAGTTCAGCCAGTTCAGCCTTGGCCTCTGCCGCCTGCTGATCAATCTTCTGCTGCTCCTGAGGATCGATCTTTTTGATCATTTCCTCCATCCGCTTGGCTGCTTCTTGGCTGGAAATCTGTACTGCCACAAGCACGATGACGAGAATCCCCACGACATTCGTGAGGGCATCGAGCAGGGAGTCCATGTTGCCGCTGGTCGCGGATGTCTTGCTTCTGCGTCTTGCCATTCCCAAACCTCCTGCGATTTCCACCGCCCATCCAGCGGTTCAATCACTGGTTAGTCCAGCACAATCTTTCCTTCACCCGGAAGGGGCGCTTTCCCCGTCAACGAATCAAGCACCGGGGCCCCATTTGGCAACATGCCAACAACGAGCTTCTTTTCATTGGCCTTCTCAAATTGATCGGCTTCGCGTGCCACGGCCCGGTAGGCGTTGATCGCATCCGGCCTGACCAGAAAAGTAACGATCGTATCGCGGCGCCCACGGAGCAGACCATTCGGCGCCTTATGAGAAAGGACGTAGTCGAGCAACTTCTTAAAATCTTGGTTCTTACCAATATTGGCAAGGGGGAGTTGGCGAGGTTTTTCATCCCCAAAGAGGTTCTTGTAGTCCAGGTCGTTTGGTAGAAGCGTCACTGCCGACTTTGAAATTTCAACGAAGAATGGACGCCGGACACCACCTCTCCCTTTATTTTCATAAAGAATTGAGATTGATTGATCGGGCTTTTCTTTCCGCTTCTCCAGCTCGCCCTGAAGCCGTTGGATTTCCGCAATGATTTTCTGGATTCCTTCCTCTCTCTCTTTGACCTTGGCAAGATCTTCCTCATCGGGAGGCGGTGGCGGGGGTGGAATTTGCCGGAGCTTTTCTCGGGCCTCCTGCTGCTGTTTCTCGGCAGCAGCAATCTGCTGCTGGGCCCGCTCAATACGTTTATCACCTGCGATGCTTTGCCGCTTGAGGTCTTCCAGCGTCTTCTTGAGCTCCTCGATAACAAGCAAGTCTTGCTTGGTCTGCTGCTGGACAGCCTCTCGCTTGGCCTGTTCCGCGATGGGCTTGGTATCGACCTGCTCAAGCACCACCGCCGTGATGATCAAGATCAGGTTCCCGATCACACAGGCCAAGATGTCAAGAAAGGGGAAGAGGGAAACTTCCTGCTTCTTCTTCTCTCTGCGTGCCATGACTTTACTTCCCAGCCTTTGGGCGAAGGGTGCCCCGAGGCGCTCGCCACCTCACCCAAATTCCTACGGATGACTGCCTCACCAAATACCTGGGGATCACGACCTACGACCGATACCTGATATTTGAGTTGGCCTCAGTCTTTTCCTTCTTCTTCCCTCCAAACCCAAACCAGCCACCACCTGATTTGGTCTCAATGGTAAGCGTCTGCCCGTTGAGCCGTTCGAGCGTCTCGGCAAGCCCTGCCAGGCTCTGCTGAAGGGAGTGCGTGTACTCTTGCACGTTCCCAGCCGCCTGCGTCATCAACTCAGCAGCCCGGCCACGCGCTTCCTGTGCCGTGGAGGCCATGGCCGCGATTTCATCTCGAGTCGACTGGACCATCTGTCCAAGTTGCTCGACCTGGCCCGCATTCTTTTCGTACAGCCGGTCATGGGCGTTACTCCAGCCCTCTTCAACCTTGGCCGCCAGTTTTTCACCCATCCCATCGAGCTGGCCGACAAAGTTGGAGAGGGACTGCTCGGTCTGGGAGATCCGCTCTGTCTGCTTTTCATCAATCTTTTTCCACGAGTCGAGCAGGTCAGCAGAGACGCTTTTGCCCAGAGTCTTAAGCTGTGCGCCCCACCCCTCAAGCTCGGCTCGATGTGCCTTGAGTGCAGCATTGACCACGTCCTGCATATCAACACGGCTGGCGCTGGGCATCTGCTGCTCAGGCCCGCCTCGCCCATCCTCCAAACGACGCAACAGGTATTCGTTGGTGTATTCGTCCACCTCGCCAATAACGTCACCCTCGAGCTTCTGCAGCGCACTGACAGGAAACGTGAGGATCATCGCCATGGCAAGGGCCACAAGCGTCGTATCAAACGAGGTGCCCAGACCACCGGTAATATTCTTAAGGCCCGACTTCAGTGATTCCATATCGCTCGAGGTACTAAGCGTGTCGGTAAACCCACCCACAGCGGAACTCACACCAATGACCGTACCGAGAAAGCCCAGAATCGGAATCGCCCAGATGAACACATGGAACATCGTGTAGCTTGAGTCAACGCTGCCAGCGTCGAGATCTGACTGACTCGACAGCATGGTCGCCGTATCAGCAGCACTCTTTCGTACCCGGAAGTGCTCAAGGCCGCGAACACACCGCGTGACCAGAAAACTACCCACAGCGGTTTTGGGCAGCTCACTAATGTACGCAAGAAATTTATCGAGGTTCCGCGTCGTGATCTTCTCTCCGAGATCGCTGGGCAGTACATCAAAGAGCAGGGCTCGCTGCTGGCGACGGATTTTGAAGAACTTGGCAACGAGCATGCTGGCTGCCCAAAAGAACAGAAACACCTCGGTATAGGGCACCCACATCCCTGTCGCCATCGACGCCGTTTCACCCCCAAAAAACAGCCGCCCCAGATACGAGCGGTCATCCTTGGGCCCTGCGAAGGGCAACAGGATGAGATAGAAGACAATCGTGGCTGCCAGTCCGACGAGAATATAGAAACCAATGTTGACATTGGTATTCGCCGTCACAGAAAGCACCTTCGACCGCGCCGCTGCCGACTCACTCCCACCGTCCGTACCGGCCGCATCACCAGCCGCTGCCGACGGTGGCGTAGGACGTTGCACATTGATTGAACCACGGCAATGTGGGCAGCGAGCAGAACTGCCAACAAGTTCATCACGAACCTTCAGACTCTTCTGGCAGTGCGGACAGGCAATCGTGAAATACATAATGAGTTTCCCTGAACAGTGGACTAACCCTACCGATTCAATATCCCCAAAAAGCACGTCGGGGCGGCAACCGACCGATTTCCAGCCATCCTTGTGTTGAGCGGAAAATCCTCGAAAACGTCAGCCTATCCCGGCTGATGGCACAAGGCAACTCACCCGAGAGGGCCCGCCGGTTACACCCCTGCAACCGGAACCCACTGGTGACTTTTCGCACTGGCAAGCACCGCATCGCAGATTTTTTGGGTCTCTAAGGCATCCCGGAAGGTTGGCCGGCAAGGCTCGCCTTTGGCGTAGGCTGACAGAAAATCGGCAACCTGATGCACGAAAGAATGCTCATAGCCAATCGCCAAACCAGGAACCCACCAGTTGGCCATATACGGGTGATCGCCGTCAGTCACATGCACACTCTTCCAGCCCCGCTCCGGACCATTGTCGCTGTAGTCGAAAATCTGGAGCCGGTGGAGATCATGAAGGTCCCACTTCAGGCTCATATTTTCGCCATTGATTTCAAAGGTGTAGAGCGCCTTATGGCCCCGGGCATAACGGGTGCTTTCAAACAGCCCCAGCGAGCCATTCTGGAAATGGCATAGGAACGAGCAGGCATCGTCAATTTCGACTGGCTCCTTCTTCCCAGTCAACTGGTGCGTCCTTTCCTTGACGAAGGTCTCGGTCATGGCCGTCACATCAGTCACTGAGCCATTGAGCCAGACCGCAGTATCGATGCAGTGTGCCAACAGGTCACCCGTTACACCGCTCCCAGCGGCCTTGGCATCAAGACGCCAGAGGGCTGCACCACCCTGCGGCAAATCCTCGCTGATCGTCCAGTCTTGCAAAAAGTTGGCACGATAATGAAAGACCCGCCCAAGCCGGCCTGAGTCAATCAATTGCTTGGCAAAGGTGACCGCAGGAATCCGCCGGTAGTTGTACCAGACCGTGTTTGGCACCCCGGCAGCCTCGACCGCAGCGCACATCTTCTCTCCTTCAGCCGTATCCATCGACAGCGGCTTTTCACAGAGAATTGCCTTGCCATGCTTGGCCGCCTCAATGGCGATATCGGCATGCAGGTTGTTCGGGGTGCAGATGTCGACCGCATCAATGTCGTCAGCAGCAACAAGTTTCCGCCAGTCGGTCTCGACCCGCTGATAGCCCCAGCGGTCGGCAAAGGCCTGGGCCTTTTCGGCATCCCGGGCGGCAACAGCCTGCAGCACAGGCTGGTATTCCAGGTCGAAAAAATCCTTCACGCGGTTGTAGCCATTGGAATGGGCCCGCCCCATAAACCCATAGCCAATCATGCCAATGCGAAGTGGCTTTGCCATTGCGTAACTTCCTTTCGTCAATAGTGTCAGTTCCAGCCGTGGGCATCCCGCACGGCGATCATGGTCTTGAGGATGGTATTCCAGGTGGCTGGGTCTTCGAGCGTCGCGTTGGGGAACATGCAGCCGTCCCAGCAGATGTGCTCGATGCAGCGGGCGGCAGCATCTTCTAGCCAGTAACCCGAGCACTTCACAATGTCGAGTTTGCCATTTGGATCATCCGCCGGGCAGTGCTTACCGGTCTTGTCGTGGGAGCCGGCTCCATGGACCTCGCCGTCGTTCTGGGCGACGTGAAAGTCAATTGTCCAGGGCCGCAGCTTGTCTGTCATCTGCTTGTAGGCAGCCCAGAACTCATCTTCTGAGTAGCCTGGTTGCACCAGAGCACACTCTGGTGCGTTGTAGCCCAGCAGATAGAGATAGGTATGGGCCAGATCAGCCTGGAAGCCGAGGGTCTCGGGCATGCCAACTCCTTCGAGCACATCAAGCATGTCCTTCCAAGAATGCATGCCCGCCCAGCAGATTTCTCCTTCTGCTGCCAAACGCTGCCCGTTGTCGGCAGCGATCGTCGCTGCCTCTTTGAACGTCTCGACGATCTTTGCCGTATTGGCTTTCTGATCCTCTCGCCACTTCGCCACGCCAAACTCGGCTGAGTCAATCCGGATGACGCCATACTTCCGGACGCCATGCTGCTCAAAGACCTTGGCTATCCGACAGGCCATCTTCACCGCCGAGAGAAACTTCTCGCGCGCGGCCGCATCACCCATCGCCGAATCACCCACCGTGCCGGGCCAGACCGGTGCGACCAGTGAACCAACAGTAAAACCGTGACTGGCGATCAAGTCGGCGATCGTCCGCAGTTCGTCGTCACTCGCCTCGGGATTTGTATGCGGCAAAAACAAAAAATAGTCGATACCGTCGAACTTCTGGCCATCCACCTCTGCGGCGGCGGTGAGTTCCAGCATCCGCTCGAGTGAAATCGGTGGCTCTTGTCCGTCGTCGGTTCCCTTGCCGACGAGACCCGGCCACATGGCATTATGAAGTTTGGGGCTGGCGTGAGACATAGATCAGTTCCTTCTGTTGGCGGAGTTTCCCCAGAGTTCTTTTCTTGCAGCTGTTTGTTTCTTGCAGCCGGACTCTTGCAGCCAGACTCGCCATCCTACCCTACCGGCTGGCACATTGTTCTACGGCTCACTTCCACCTCCTGCAAGCAGGCTGCTGACTCCGTGCGTGCAGAATCAACTCGCAGCGGTGCCGCTGAAATCAGATGCAGCGGCAGAACAGCCAGAATGAATCGACTCACCTGCTAAAACCATCTGCGGTGGCTGAGATTTCCCATAATCTTTTTCGCTGACTGACATCGGCTGAGATTGAGGGCACGCACGCCGAACACCAGAAAGGCCTGACCGCATGCCGCGAGAACGAGACAAACCCATCCCACAGGTTCAAGCGGTCGCCTTTGATCTCGATGGTCTGCTTGTCAACACAGAAGAGCTTTATCAGGACGTCGGTAGTGAATTGCTTCATCGACGTGGCAAGGTGTTCGATGCTGACCTGCTCGATGCCATGATGGGCCGGCCGCAACAGATTGCCCTCCAAGTCATGATCGACTGGCACAATCTGAATACCACGGTCGAGACACTTGCAGCCGAGACCAAGGAGATCTTTCAGGGACTCCTCAGCACCCGTTTACAGCCGATGCCAGGAGCCACCGATCTCGTCCAACACGTGGAGGAATCTGGTCGCCCCTGCGGGGTTGCCACCAGCAGCGGGCCAGAGTTTGCTCACGACGTCCTTACCCGGGTCGGGCTCCTGGATCAGATTGGGTTCGTCCTGACAGCCGCTGATGTCAGTCAGGGAAAGCCCCATCCGGAGATCTATCAACTGGCGGCAAGTCGTGCCGGAGTACCACCAGAACAGATGCTGGTCTTTGAAGACTCGGCCACCGGGTGTGCCGCGGCGGTAGCGGCCGGAGCGATCGTTGTCGCCGTCCCCGGTGGGCACAGCCGTCGCCACGCCTTTCCCGGTGCCCACTTCATTGCTGAGTCACTCGCCGATCCACGAATCGCTGAACTCTTAAGCGAACCCGCCCAGCCCTAACGGCTAGCAACTGGCAGGCTCTGCGACCGGGCGGAGAACTCCGGTGCGTACCGACTGCGGATGGTGGCAAAGCCGCTTGAGGCCCGGCCTTGGTGGGCCACCCGCAGCGAATACTCAAAGACATGCGTCCCCTCCGGCAGCCGCTCAAAGAACAATTGCGTACTGGCATCACGGGTCACCTGGTACCAGCCAACGCCATCGGCCCACTTCCAACCTGAGAGTACATCGACTGGCTCGGTCAGGCTGGGCCGATGATCGGCCAGTTCCAGAAACTCATATGCCCGGTCGCTGGTCACCACCAGCCGCACAACCAGCTCATCGCCTACGGTTACCGTTGTGTCAGCTGTGACCGGTTCAAGCACTGGCCCCGCCTTGGTAAAGGTCTTCACAAACAGTTCCTTCGTGATCGCCAGTTCTGTCCGGCCGGCGGCCTCGACGTTCTCTATTTGATCAAGGTACTGCCAGTGGACCCCACCAAAGGCGAGCCCACCTCCGGCTGGCTTGGCAAAGGTAACGGCAGCTATCGCCGGCTTAATCTCCCGCCGCACAAAGCGGGTCTCAAAAAACCCGGTGCCTGCCTCGGGCTTACTCACCCCCGCCTCGCCCGGCTTGATCGGCTCGCCCCCAACAGTCACCACCAACTGGCTGGCATCCCCCAGGAGGTCACGGCCCCGACCCAGCAGCACGCCAACAGCATCGGCGGTCGCCCGGCTACCCGGCCAGCGGCTGGTCCGCTTCTGTTGAACAAGCCAGGCCTTCATTGCCTCGACCGATTCAGCGTCACCGGCCACCTCATCAAAGGCCTCAATCAACACCGTCTGGGTCTCGATCGGTGCCGCGAGCCAGCTCCACCAACTGGGATGCCGCTGCCGCCACCACATGCCCTGCCAGTTGTCCTCGCCTCGGTCAGCAGTCTGCTCACCTCGCGGGCCACCCACCGCCCGCTGCCGCAGGCTTTCAACGATTGAGCCGGCGGTTTCCCGCTCGCCGTTACGGGCAAGCGCGATCGCCAGCTGGCCCTGACTGCGGTTGTGGGAGAGTTCCGTCCAGCTCTGCCGGCCAACCTTCACGCACCAGGCATGGGCCACGGCCGCCGGTCCCTGAAGCGGCACGTCCTCAAGGAAGAAGCTGCGGGCATAGAGGGCAAAGACCCCCAGCGGTGTCAGCACAGGCTCTGCCGCCAAGGCCTCGTTGCCTGCCTTGCGGGCTCGGGCAGCCCGGCGTTCAGCCCACTCTTTTTCTTCGATCAGCCGCTGGTCGATCCAAGGCACCGCAGCAGTTGCCGGAGAAACATCGATCGCTACGCCGCTTGCCCGCAGCCGACCGAAGCCAGCCACAATCGAAAGCGTGATTGAGTCACAGGAGCGGCCACCGGGGAACCAGGGCCAGCCACCGTCGGGGTTCCGCAAGCTATTGAGCCGATTGATCGCCGCAGCCAATTCGTTTTCGACGCGAGTGGCATCAAAGAGCATCGCGATGCGAGCCCGAGCCTCCCGTTCATCGGTCGCCTCACGAACCCAGGGCGTCTCGGCCAGCAGTGTCTTCACCAGTTCGGTGTTCTTTTCAAGCGGGCTCTCCAAGGCAGTGGTGCCCCGCCACTGCTCGAAGATCTGGGCGATCCGCGGGTCGGACGCGACCAGATGCCGGGCGTAGGCATTGGCATAGAGCCGATGAAAGAGCGTGTCGATGCTCTCATCAGATTGCTCCATCAGATAAGGCAGGGCCAGCACGGCATACCAGGCTGGGTTTGAGACTGCCTGCACAACTAATGACTGGCTATCGATTGCCGATGAGTCTGCTGAGTTGGCCAGTTTTTCCAGTTTTACCTCGCGGGTCTCGCCCCCTCGTACCGTCACCGGAATGGTCTCTGTCACCAAGACTTTTCGTGACAGCACCGGCAGCAAAGCTTCTTCGCCATCGGAAAGTGGTCGGGCTGAGCCGGTGGCGGCACCTGTGGCCAGATACCGCAGCACATCGGTGCCGTCGGCGACTGTCACCGGAAAGAAGACCGACGCCGAGGCACCAGCCGCAAGGTCGAAATCCTGCTCGGCGGGGCCATCAATGAGTGAGTCCCGTGAATCATTCGTGCGGGCATCAAACAGGGCCAGCCGCACCTTGCCACTTAGCCGGCCAGTCGAGCGATTGCTCACCTTGACGGGAAACTGGATGACGTCGCCCTCCCGCAGAAATCGCGGGGGCAGTGGCTCGACCATCAGGTCCTTGGCGGTCACGCAGGTATCCATCAGCGTGCCACTACGAAGCTGCTCATCATGAGCCAAGGCCTTAAACTGCCAGGTCGTCAGCGTGTCTGGCAGAGTGAACTCAAGCGCAACCGTGCCGCTGTCATCGGCTACGAGCGACGGCAGGAAAAACGCAGTCTCAGCCATATTCCGCCGAGGCGGTGGAGCAGCCGCGGTGTCAGTCGTGCCAGAGCCTGGTTCGGCTGAGCCACTATCCTGACGTTCTTCCAACTCAGCACCTGCCCCCTTGAACTTTCTTGCATTCGCAGGCATTCCCTCATCGGCGAAGTCCGCGATCATTTCAGCAGCCGGGGCCGCCATCGCTGCCATCGGCATCATCTCTCCCCGCCGCATCATGCGGCTACCAAGCATGCCGCCAAAGCCACCGTGCAAAGGCGAGCCGAATGGCTCGCGAAGCCGGTGATACGAGATTGCCACACTGAGAAACTGCCTTTTCCAAGAGCCCTGAATCGGCTGCAAGGACTGCTCCATGTTGGTAAAGCCAAGTTGACGGTGACTCACCTCACGGGCGAAGAGGCCGAGGAAGCCCCCCGGCCAGGCATGCGGCGCAAGGGCATCGAGCGACTGGTCGTAGAGCGTCGCCACCATTTCGGCGATGGCAGGAGCCGCCGGTCCAGCCAGCGGATCAGCCACAGTCTTAACGGTCGCCCGCCAGATCTCCTTGGCGGCCGGCTCCAGCTTGCGGGTGAACCGCTGCCACTCAACGGAAAGTTTCTTGGTGGTCCAGGGCACGTCCACAGTTCGCGACGCCTCGTGCAGCCGGCCGTCGCGAACCATCCAGGCGCGAACAGTCACCCCGCCGCGATGGGCATCGGTCAGCTTGAGGCTGACTGGTGTCTGGGTGCGGTCGGGCTTGGTCCAGAACCGCTCCAGCAGCTTGCCATTCTTGACCAGCTCAACAAGCATCCGACCCCGGTCATACCCGGTGCCAGCAAGGGCGAGCAGTTCCGCTCCTACCTCAACCGAATCGGCTTGGGCTTTCAGCACGAAGGCCTGTTTGATGGGGTAGGTCGCTGCGGTGGGATCGACCACTTCGATCAGCCGACTCGCTCGTACCTCCGGTCGGCCAGCCTCGCCAGCCACAGTAAAGGTTGCCCGGTAGATGCCAGCTGGCAGGGCCACTGTCGCCACGGCTTTCCCTGTGGCCGCGTCAGTTGTGTCGTCACCAGCAAAAACCTCCTCACCATCAGCCCAGGTTTCAGGCTTGGCGGGGTCGGGCTCGGGTTGAACGGGCTGCCCGCCACCGGCGGCCCGCCGGAGCACTGGCCTCGGGTAGGGTACCGGCCGGCCACCGAGGTTACCCCGAGCAACCTCTGCCGGCTGCACGAGCCTGGTCACCCGCAGCTGCCCGACTGCTCCCCGAGGCTCACCATCAAGCGAGGTCGTGCTGATCGTGAGTGGCACACGGGCTGGCCCATCGTCAGAGACCGCCTGCCAGTCAGCCACTTCAATGCTGGCCTCGAGATCGGTGTAGCCCGCCGAGACCTGCCGGTCAGCCGACCGCGTTTCGCCGCCGGTGTCGGTGACATCGGCAGCGATTTTGAAGGTGAAGACTGGCAGTGAGTCTTCAGGCACACTCCGGTCGGGCATCGCCGGAAAGGTCACCGTGAAACTACCGTCGGCATCAGTGGTGGCTGTGCCGCGGGCAATCCGCCGGCTGCCACTGTCAAACGGCAACCACGGAAAGCACCACCGGCACCAGATGGGAAACCGCATCTGCCGCTCAACCCGCCAGCTAACCTTGGCACCGGCAACAGCCAGGCCAGTGTAGGTCGTGGCGGTACCTGTTACCGATACCTCATGGCCTAGTTGGACTGACGCAGTAGGTGCCGCCAGCTCAACCTTGAACTTGGGCCGCTTGTACTCCTCGACCCGAATGGCTGTTGAACCTGTCGCCCCACTGCCTCGCGCCTGCACCGTCCAGCGGCCCGGCAGGGAGCCGGTCGGAATTGGAAACGTGCCCTGGCAGGAGCCGAACCGGTTGGTCGTCAGCGACAGCTTCGCCAGCTCGCGGCCGTTGGCATCTCGTAGGACCACTTCAACAGCTGAGCGTTCGATCGCCTTGGCACTGCGGCCGTCAGCGGCCCGCTCCAGCAGCACGCCCTTGAAATGCACCAATTGCCCAGGCCGGTAGATGCCACGGTCGGTCATCAGCACGAGTGATCGCTGCAGCCGTGGCGTCTGATGGTGCCGCCAGAGATTGAGTGGCTCACTCAACATTGTCTGAGGCCTGCCGGCCATATCGGCCGTGGCGACCAGCACCGCCTGGACACCCGGTTCGCCGCCGAGGTCATAGCGGCCCTCAGCATCGGTCTGCGTCTTTCCCTTTTTGACGAACTGCGGCGGCCGCCCCTGCTGCCGCTGCCAGAGCGTCACTGTCGCTCCAATGACTGGCTCACCACTGGCAGCATCGACGACATAGCCAAGATGCCGGCCCTGCGGCTGTGCATGCTCATTCACTGTCACAATGGCAAGTCGGCTGACCCAGACGAGCGTGGTAGCCACCACATTATCGTGGTCACCAAAATCGTCGCGATGGCTAGCCAGCAACCAGTAGGCTCCCGGCGCTAACTCAGCAGCATCAAAGGCGGCAGCCACTGGTAGCTGGTGGGCTGCCTGCCGAAAGTCCGTCGTCGCTGGCAGATCAACCGCACATGTCTTGACTGCCGGCAGGGCCAGGATTGCCTTGCGATCATTGGCATCAAGCCAACTTCCAGCCGGCTTGCCAGCCGCCAGGCGGTTTTCCCAATCAGCCTTGGCCAGCCGTAGGTGTACTCGGCTGAGGTTCCGATAGGTGATGCTGACTTCCGGCCAAGGAGCGGTCCAGGTTCGCTCGGCTGAAAGCGACAGTTCCTTCGCCTCAATCTGGTCGATGAGATTACGGCACTGCTTGCCACCCACGCTGTCGGGGTGCGTTTCAATGGCAACAAGCGCTACTGAGCGGGCCTCGGCGGGGTCGTCCTCTTGGAGGCTTGACGCCAGGTGAAAGCGAGCCAGGGCTGACAGTTCATGGTCACCTGCCCGTTCGATGAAGGCCCGCAGCGCGGCCTGCAATGCTTCCTGCGGCTGGGCCTCTGCATCGGCAACTGCTGCATTTCCAGCCCAGAGCAGCCGATCGAGGTCGGCGGCAAGGAAGGCCGTGCGATCGGCGTCGTCAGCGTGAAACGCCAACAAATCCTGATAAAGGCCGATGACGGCAAGCAGCGGTGAGTCGGTGTCGGTGGCTGTTCCGCTCTCCGCTGCAGCAGCCGGCTTCCACGCCCGGAACAGCGCCACATCACCAAGCGCCGGGCTTGAGGCCTCGAGTTCGAAGGCATCTTCGGGCTCGGCCAGTCCGCGTTCGCCGGTCGTGTGAAAGGCGATCGCATCATGGGCCACCACGTCCCAGACGGTGGGCCGATAGGCCGGCCCCATCGTGCC
>RGBY01000380.1 GCA_009919445.1 Planctomycetia bacterium | reverse complement strand
GGGCAAGTGACTTCACCCGTTTCTCACGTTCGCTGACGTCGATGGCGAACTTGACGACGCGAATGACTCGGCCATTCTCATCGACCACGGGGGAATAGGTCCCAACGATGTAAATTTCCCTGCCGTCCTTACCGAGCCGGGCAAACGGAGCCGTAAAGTGCTCGCCATCGCGAAGCTTCTGCCAAAAGGCAGCGTATTCGTTGCTTTCGCGGGTTTTGTCATCGACAAACATGCTGTGATGTTTGCCTCGGATTTCCTCGAGCGTGTACCCGAAGAGCTGCAGGAAGTTGTCGTTTGCTGCGATGATCGCACCGTCTGGCTTGAAGTCGATCCGGGCCATCGAGATATCGAGCGAGGAAAGCAGGTCAGCTGGTCGCAAGCGGTCATCGGTAACGAAGCGTGTCTGCCCTGCGCCACCTGCGAACGAGACCGATGGTGCAGCCGGTTCAAAAAGCCACGAAAGAAAAGCCATTAGTTCTCAAGCCTTAAGGTTGGGCCATTCAGCGTAGGTGCGTTATGGAGCCCTGCGTGAACTGGGATCCATATGAGTTGGATGAGAGGTGTGAGTCGAGGGTCAGACCTTGAATCGTTTGACCAGGTCGCGGAGGCCTTGGGCCTGGGCGCCAAGTTCTTCGGCACTGGCGGCCATTTCCTCGGCACTGGCAGCGTTTGACTCAGTCGTCTGCGAGACAGACCGAATAGCCATTTTGACTTCACCGGCGTTTGCCGACTGGGCTTCGGTGGCTGTGGCGATCGTCGCGATCTGCTCAACCGTCTGGCCGGAGGCTGCCACAATCTGGCCGAGAGATTCACCAACCTTCTCAGAAAGCGTTGCCCCCTCCTGAACCCGCTTGCTTGATTCCTTGATGAGCGAGGTGATTTCCTTGGCGGCTTCGCTGGCCCGTTCAGCCAGTTTCCGTACCTCATCGGCGACAACGGCAAAGCCCAGGCCATGTTCACCGGCACGAGCAGCCTCAATGGCGGCATTCAACGCCAGCAAGTTGGTCTGGCTGGCGATCTCGCTGATCACCTGAATGATGTCGTTGATCTGCTCGGAAGACTTCTGAATCAGCCCCATTGAGCTGATCGCGTCGGCTACCGCTGAGCCACCCGCTTCCGCCATCTTGGCGGTTTCTTCTGCCTGCAGTTTCGAGTCGCGGGCTGACTTGGAGATGGAGTCGATCGAGGCAACGAGCTGCTCAACGGCGGCTGTCATTTCTTCAACGCTTGCCGCCTGCGACTGCGAGCCCTCGCTCAGGCCGCTTGTGCTTTCGGCGATCATCCGAGCCCCTTCGTTTTGCTGGTCAGAAGCCTCCGAAATTTGCTTGACCAGCGACCGCAGGTCATTGAGCATCTGCTGGGCATTGTCGGCCAAGCGGGCCAGGTCGTCGTCACCAGCAATTGAGAGTTCTCTGGTGAGGTCACCCTGTGAGACGGCGCTAAAGACATCAACCATTTCTCGGACTTTGCGTTCGAGATCTTCCTGCCGTTCCTTAATTTCACGCTGAATCTTGGCTTCACGCTCCTCTGCGTTCTTTCGGTCGGTGATTACTTCCCAGGTCACCATTGGGCCCATGTAATGGCCGTCCGCATCCATAAGTGCCGTGACAGACAGGTCGAGGGTCTCATCGCCCAGTTTGATTTCGGCCCGGTGGGGCAGGTTTTTCGGGTCCGCCACAATGGCCCGCTGGTGCTCAGGGTGCTTGTGAAAAATGTCGATTGACTGCCCGAGGATCTGGTCAACCTGGCAGGGCAGTAGGTGTTCAATTTTCTTCAGTGCCCGTTCTGAGGCCGGGTTCATGTAGACGATGTTGAAATTGCGGTCGGCAAGAATTAGTTGGACACTGGTGTTTTCCACCATCTGGGTGTACCGCTGCACGGCTGCCTTGGTGGCCTGCTCTGCTTGTGCGGCAGTCGTA
>RGBY01000379.1 GCA_009919445.1 Planctomycetia bacterium | reverse complement strand
GCAACCTGATCGTCTGCCGCTTCCACCAGGCGTAAAGCAGCGTCAGCAAGGGCATGCCCACCACGGTTGGCTTTGCCAGGAGGGCAAGGGTGAAGGTCAGCAGGGAGCCGCCATAGAACAGCTTTTGGGCGGTCTGGCCAACCCGGTCATCCTGCCAGATCCAGCACCGGCAGGCCAGGAGAAATAACGGCAGAGAAAGTGTGTTCTTGACTTCGGAAACCCAGGCCACACTCTCGACGCAGACAGGATGTACCGCGAAGACGACCGCGGCCAGCCAGCCACCAGGCATCCTCAAGTCGACCAGTAATCCCCAGAGCAGGAGGCCACTGCATGCGTGCAGGACAATATTGGTGATGTGGTATCCGGTGGGGTCGTCGCCAAAGACCAGCCACTCAAGCCAGAGCAGCGTGTAGGTCAGGGGAAAATAATCGGGTCCGTCCGGTTCCACCCAGATGGCCGCCAGGCCGCCCAGTTCCCCCGATTGCACCATCCAATTGTTCGTTACCAGCGTGGTGTCATCCCAGAGAAATTGCCCGTGACGAACCGGTGCATAGATCCACGCTACCAGCAACACGAGAACGGTAGCCTGCGGCAGCGTCTCTCGCAGAAACGTCCAGAAGCCATCGGTTTTTGTGGCGGCACCCAGGCTACCTGGATCAGAATTTGACGGGGCCAGCCGATCAGCCGTCGCCTCGGAATCACCGGTCAATGGAGCTTTCCTTGGGAAAGGGGTACGCAGAACAAGTCGCCCCGCGGGCTTTCGATCAGCCTAGTGAAGCCTAACTGTTTGAGCATGTCCTCAAGCCCGGCGGCACCGTCCGGGAAGCCAGCCCGGTTCACATAGAGGGCGGCAAACCCCTCTCTTTGTAGCATCTCAATCGCCTGCCGGGCGTTGTCTTCAGAGAGCCTCGTCGGCCGCTGCAGCCCACCGCGGTCCGCCCCCCGAAACAGCCGCCGTTCAACCTCCCGCTGCCACCGGAGGACCTCCCCCCGGCCGCCGAAGGAATAGTGGAGCCGGCGGCTGTAGAGATAAGGCCGGAGGTGGTGCGAGCCGGGAATCGGTGGCCGGGGGGAGGTCCTCCGGTGGCAGCGGGAGGTTGAACGGGGCAATGGCGGCACGCTGCTCAGCCGTGGGTGTCCGGGGCAACTGGTCCCAGAGCACTAGGGCTGAGCCCGCCAGCGTGGCGGCAATGGTCACTCCTTGGGTCAGCCCCTTGCCCAGCCGCTCCGTGGCCGCCGTCTGCCAGGTGGTCAGTCGCTTGCCGGCATAGAGCAAGGCCAGCAGAAGCACGACGATGCTATAGCGAATCGCGGTGCGAAACAGCGTGAAGCCGGTGAAGGCAGCGATAATGGCGTTGAGCCCGCCGGTGGTGAACATGATAATGATCCAGAGGATCCACCAAGCTTCGAGTGGCACATCCTCAGACTGTCCTTCGATCAGCGCCCGCGCTGCCGCACCTGCCAAGAACAGCAGGCAGCCGATGCCGAGCAGGCCAAGGTAGCCCGATCCTTCTTCGTCGTTGAGTACCGACGCAGCCCGATGGTTCCGACCAAAGACTGCGAACTCCGAGGAGTGATGATTGACGGGCGGGATGAATAGATCGACGAGTTTAAGACCATAGATGTCCATCCACTTGTATTCCCGCTGGCTAACGAGTGGTGCCGCATCACCATGGCCACCTTTTGGTTGGTGGGCCAGCCTGTAGGTAATGGTGTCGAGGTTTGACAGCAAAAACGCAGTTGCAACTGCTGTGATCACCAATGCGGCAGGCTTCAGCGATGACCAAGCCCGCTGCTGCCAAGCCCGAACTCCACCGCAGACGAGCACGAGTTGGCAGAAAATATTGGCGTAGTACGTATTCTGCAGTCCGGTCACGAACCCAATCCATCCGGCCCACCAGAGGCGGGGACTGCCCACTG
>RGBY01000378.1 GCA_009919445.1 Planctomycetia bacterium | reverse complement strand
CTGCTGACCGTGGCAACGGTGGCATCGGTTGAGGTGAACTTGGCCCAGCGGGTGACGTCACGGGTGGAGCCGTCGCTGTAGCGGGCCGTCACCCGGAACGAGACGCGGTCGCCCTGTTTCCCGACGGCCTCGGCCGGCTCGAGCTCGATGCCCGCCAGCGTCTTCTCATCCTGTTTTGGCCCCGGACAGCCGGCGGCGATCCAGGCGGCCAGCAGGTTGTAGTCGTCGCCCTCGAGGTCGAGCCGCTTGCCACCCTTGTGGGCCACCGCCGTGGTCGGTTTGGTCAGCAGCAGGCTGGCACCCGGCTCGGCAAAGTCGATCCGCCGGCCCCGGGCATCCCGGGTGATCGTCAGGTAGTCACTCGCCGGGTCATAGCCGAACAGGGACAGACGGAATCCCCCCTTCCCAGCAAGAGCCCCATGGCAGCCACCGCCGTTGCAGCCCGCTTTGGACAGAATCGGAATGACATCGAGGTTGAAGCTGACGGGACGGACTGCCTGCTCGGCCCGACCAATGGCGGGCGACAGGCCGACCAGCCAGATCGTGACCAGAACGCAGAGCAGGCGAATGCAGTGGTTGCGAATCATGAAACAAACAGCTCCCGGCGAGAACCCCCGGGACAAATTCCCTTCAGGTGAAAAGCTCGTGGATCGGCTCAGTGCCAAAGTCGGTGAGCGCGAAAGGGCGGCCGGCCGGCCCCGGCAAGTGGTCGGTATGGTCCAGGCCGAGGCTGTGAAAGATCGTGGCAACAAGGTCCCCGGGCCCGACCGGCCGTTCGGCCGGAACTCCGCATCCTTCACGTGGAAGGCCCTGATGCGGTCATGGTACAGGTCTATGAACTGCAGGTAGTCCAGTTGCTGCAGCATGAAGTGGCTAGGGTCGTAGAGAATATTGGCAGCGGCATGCCCGTCAACCGCATCCAGAAAACGTTCGAACGTGGCTCCGTCATGCAGATCCTCACCCGGGTGGATTTCGTAGCAACACGCGACACCGTTGTCGGCAAAGGCATCAAGCACCGGGCGCCAGCGCCTCGCGAGTTCCGCGAAGCCCGCTTCCACCAGTCCGGCAGGACGCTGCGGCCATGGATACATCGTGTGCCATAACAGCGCACCGGAAAACGTGGCATGGGCCGACAGGCCAAGCCGCTTGCTGGCCTTGGCCGCGGCAATGAGTTGCCCGGTCGCCCATTCCGGCCAGGCTTTCGGGTTGTCGCGTACTTCCGGTGCCACGAATCCGGCAAACATCTGCTCGTAGGCCGGATGCACCGCAAGCAGCTGGCCCTGCAGGTGTGTGGATAGTTCCGTGATCTGTATGCCGTGCTGCCCGACCTTGCCGGCAACCTCGTCACAGTAGTCCTGGCTGTCGGCCGCAATGGACAGGTCGAACAGGGCCGGGTCCGTAGGCACCTGGATGCCGACATAGCCGAGGTCGGCTGCCCACTTCGCCATGTGCTCCAGGGAATCGAACGGTGGTTCGGTGCCGGCAAACTGGGCGAGAAAAATGGCGGGGCCTTTCATCAGCGGTAATACCTCATTGTATTTGCTTCGGCAGGGTCAGGGGTGAATCAAACTCCAACTCTACCTATGTTCGATAAAGGAATAAAACGATAAAGGGATAAAGCGTATGAACACACATTCAACTGCTAGCCTGAACTCTGGCACCTGCTGAGCTTGTTACAATTCCAAACTATAATTAAAAAAGTTGAATTTCATTACGGACGCTTTATCGGTTTATCCCTTTATCGTTTTTATCGTTTTTATCGTCATTCATATTTCCGGAAACGCCACCCACTTCATCCCCGCCTTCGACGATTTCACCGTCGTTTCGATGAACGCCATGCCGCGCAGGGCTTCCTGGATGCCGGGTATGGTCCTGTCGATGATCTCGCCGTCGCGAAAGGCAATGATCTCTTCGGCAAAGG
>RGBY01000377.1 GCA_009919445.1 Planctomycetia bacterium | reverse complement strand
CAGAAATCCGGGAATATGAACGGACCTCAACGACCACAATCAACGCTTATGTAAAGCCAGTGGTGGCCTCATATTTAGCAAGCTTACAAGCTGGGCTTGCCGAGGCTGGCATCGAGACCGCCGTGACGGCTCGGCCCAGTTGGTGGTTTGATGATGACACTGCTGCAGCCAAAGCGGCGGCGGCGTTGGGGGGTGTCCGCTTTGAGGGGCTCGGCTTTAATCTGCCCACTGAAGCCCTGGCCATCACCGCCGCTGGTGGCATCCTCGCCTACCTCGAAGAGAACGAACCGGCTGCCATCGGAAGAATTAAAACGCTGGCTGCCTGGCGACCTGGGCTGCGGATGGAGATCGATGAGGCGACTCGTCGCAGCCTGGAACTCTTGCGCACTTCCGCAAGTCAGGGACGCAGGCGTGATGGATCTTTGGCTGGTGTTTTTGACAAGACACGGTCAGCCATGGGGAAGAGGCTGCTGGTTGACTGGCTCACCGCGCCGCTGATCGACAAGGCCGCAATCGACGGGCGGCTCGACGCGGTGGCTATTCTGGTGGCTCATCCGGCTGTGGCTGACCGGCTGGCTGCCTTGCTGCAGGGCATTGGAGACATCGAACGTCTGACCGGCCGGGTGATTTCCGGCAGGGCGGGGCCCCGCGATCTTGAACGCATTGGGCAGGCGACCGCGATCATCCCTGCGGTTCGGGCTGTTCTCGAGGAGGCTGCTGGTCTCACGTCAGCAGAGGCCGCAGGTGGTTCGGCATTGCTGGCAACCCTGCATGAGGAACTCGACCCCTGTGAAGATCTGGCGGCATGTATTGGGGCCACCTTACGCGACGGCTGTCCTACGTTTGCCCGCGAGGGAGGCTTCATTCGGCCCGGCTTTGACGCCCGCTATGACGAGTTGACCGAGCTGGCCACCGGTGGCAAGGCCTGGATTGCCGAGTACCAGTCGCGTGAGAGTGAACGCACCGGCATCGCCTCGTTGAAGGTCGGGTTCAATCGGGTCTTTGGCTTCTTCCTGGAGGTGGGGCGGGGGCATGCTGACAAGGTGCCACCTGAGTACGTCCGGAAGCAGACGGTCAAAAACGCCGAACGCTACACAACGCCGGAACTCGACGAGCGGCAGCGACAGGTGCTGGGCGCCGAAGAAGAAGCTGTCCGTCGCGAGATTGAACTGCTCGATGACCTGCGGGCTTCCGTTGCAGGGCATCGTGACCGGCTCGACCGCATCGCCGAACAACTGGCGTCCCTCGATGTGCTGCTGGTGTTTGCCGAAGTGGCCCGCTCGCGACGCTGGGTAAGGCCCGAGATAACCACTGAGCCAGTCTTGGCGATCGAGCAGGGGCGTCATCCGGTGCTTGAACAGTTGCTGCCAGCGGGCACGCTGGTTCCCAATGATCTGGCACTCGTCGGTGAGAGCAGCCGGCAGGGGAGCGTGCCGTCCTTGCTGCTGGTGACGGGACCGAACATGGGTGGCAAGAGCACCTTCATCCGCCAGGCGGCACTCCTTACGGTGTTGGCTCAGGCTGGAGCCTTTGTGCCTGCGCGGTCAGCCCGGATCGGCGTGGTTGATCGGCTCTTTGCCCGCATCGGTGCCGGTGATGATCTTGCCAGCGGGGCGAGTACGTTTCTGGTGGAGATGGCTCAGGCTGCCCGGATTCTCAACCGTGCCACCGCGAACAGTCTGGTCATCCTCGATGAGGTCGGGCGTGGAACCAGTACCTATGACGGCCTCGCGCTTGCCCAGGCCGTGGTTGAGCATCTCTACGGTGAGGTCGGCTGTCGCACGCTGTTTGCGACCCATTACCTGCAACTTGCGGCGCTTGAGCGGTTGCCGGGGGTTGCCAATGTGCAGGTGTTGGTTGAGCAGCACGAGGGGCAGCTGATTTTTCTCCATCAGGTTGCCTCTGGAGCGGCCGACAAGAG
>RGBY01000376.1 GCA_009919445.1 Planctomycetia bacterium | reverse complement strand
GTACCACTGGGTTGCCAGCTGCGGGCTGGTCGCAAAGAGGAGGCGGCGGACAATCTTCACCCGGTTGCGGGCGTTGTAGAGGGCCAGCAGTTTGGTGTAGTTCCGCTGTTGCTTCAGCAGCACCTCGATGAAGGGGTCGGTGGTGCGGAAGGCACTGATCGCCACCACATTGCCGATCACGCTGTTGAGGTCGATGAAGGCAATCGCGTATTTCTCAGGCAGGATGAAGTCCTCCTGCGTCATGTAGTAGAGAAAGTGCTTGACAAAGTTGTTGAGGGCCGCGTAGTTGGCCTCGTCGGTGTGATAGTAGGTCACATCCCTCAGGTGGGTGAGTACCGCCAGGAACTGGGCGGCCATCATCTCAAACTCACCCGCCCGGTAGTGGCCAATGAGCGTGTTGGCGTCAAAGTTCAGCAGCGGGCTGCTCGGCACCGACAAATTGGCGGTCGGCCCAGCTCCCCCGGCCACCGCCTGTGGTGCAATCGCGACGCCCTGTCCTACCCCTTCACCTGTCGACATTCGATGACTCCAAATATTTCATTGCACACGTATTGCAGCACTAGCGACACCGACCTGGTGCGGCTGCACCTCTTTGCAGTTTACAGCCAGCACCGGCCAATACCAGCCACCGATACGCCTGACGGGTGCTGCCGCAGATCAGCGTGTTCAAGCGAATCTGAGCTCCCAGCGAGAATGCCGAGGTGTTGGTGGGCGTTGTGCCACCGTCAAGCTTGGTGGCCGTCAGGGTGATCCAGTCGCCCACGGTGATGCCGCTCAGGGCCTCACTGAAGACCTCTGAACCGCCAACCCCGATGGTCACGTTGAACTCCTTGACAAACGTCTGGCCCTGAGCCCGATCAGCAGATGGCACCAGCGACGCCGTCGTCTTGAAGACTTGGATTGTGAAGACGTCGCCATTCGTGCCGGTCATGGTGCCAGAGACGTTGGTCGAGGTAGCACTGCTGATTGTCGGGGCGACCTGGCCGTCGTTTCCGCCATTCTGCAGGCTGATGCCTTGGCCGCCGTTGTTGAAGATCGAATTATTCAGAATCGTGTTGCCGGTGGCAGTCGCACCGTCGACCACGATGCCGTTGACGATACTCCCGGCAATGGTGTTGCCGTCGATCATGATGCCAGAGCCCTTGCTGTTGATCGCGACCGTGTTGAACTCAAAGCTGTTGCCGCTGATGGTCACACCGCTATTGGTGCCGCTGACCGAGAGGCCGGCGACGCTCGCCAGGTAGAGCGTGTTGGAGTCGACCGTCAGGCCACTGACACCGCTGAGGGAAATTCCCGTTGCGGCATTGCGGATGTTGTTGTTTTGCAACGTTGCACCCGCCATCGACCCGAACACAGAGATACCCGTTCCAGCCTTTTCGATCAGATTGCCGCCGGTCAGCCCGGCAACTCCAACAGTGATATTCGACGCATTGCTGAGATAGACGCCGACGGCGGAACTATTCGAGTTGAATTCATTTCCTTGAATCGTGGTCCCGTCACTGGTGCCCGATGCAAACACGCCATAGGTGTTTGACTCATACGTATTCGCCCGCAAGGTCAGGCCCTGAGCGTTGACAAGGCTGGCACCCGTAAGGCCGCCGTTAAAGCGACTGCCCTCGACCTGGGTCCCTGAGAGAACGCCTGCTCCGTACAAGCCGTACTGCGTGCCGGTCACATTGACCCCATCCGCCAGGCCACCGCCCCCGATGGCAAGGTTCGTGGCCCCCGAGAGGTAGACACCGTAGGAACCGGCCCCCGTTCCTTCGATGGCCGTCCCACGAATGGTGGCGTTCGCGAATTCTCCCGTAGCAAAGACACCTCGCGATGCACCACTGACGCGGTTGCCCTCACCAGACGTCGAGCCACCAAGTGAGATCCCGCCAGCGTCACTGAGATAGATCCCGGCAATTGGTGTTGAATTGCCACCAGCAAAGGTATTGTTGGCCACC
>RGBY01000375.1 GCA_009919445.1 Planctomycetia bacterium | reverse complement strand
GGGGCCGATCGAGAGCAGGGGGCCGTGGGAGAGGTGCGTTTGGGGGCGGCAGGCCAGCCGATCGATTACAGCAGTCTGGCCGCTGTGCTGGCTAATCCGATTAGCCTTCGACAGGCAGTCGTGCTACGAGAAGTTCTTGAGCGGCCAACCGAGCGGTGGCAGTAGGTCGCAAGGTGCCGCGTGCTGCATGCGCCGCGATAGGTTTTTGCTTGCGGCGTACTGGTCGTGCCTTTCCGCTCGCTCCCGCTCGCGGCTTGCCGGGAGTGATGCGTGGGAAGCCCCCGGTGGAAACCGGGGGATCGGTAGACCAGTGGTCGCGGTGGTCTGCATGACGCTGCATGACGCCAGGTTTTTTCAAGCGGCCTGCCGCGGGGTGTGCTGGCAGGCGGCGTGCCGTGACAGCATGACTGCACGGCCGACTTTTTTTCGCAGCCTGCCAGGCCGCTGCCAGATGCCGCAGAGTGACCCTCTGATGAGGGGGTTTGGTAGGGCTGGGAGGCCTCTCGCCCGGTCCTGACCGGGTGTCCCAAATTGTGGCTTGAGGACTGCCGATGACCGGACTACAAGAGCAGTGGCAGCCTGAGCCTGTGGCCCGGGTTGCCGCCTAGCGCGTAGACGAGGAAAGCCCAAGCCTCGTCTACGCGTTTTTCATGCGCGAAGACCTGTTTTGGCTGTTCATTCTGGCGTCCGATTGGCGTTGCAGGAGAGCCGGGCTGCCTGCCATTCTCCGTCGCATGATGGCCGGTTTCTCTCTCCACCGTTCTCCTGGTCTCAGCTGCCTTCGCCAGCTGAACGTGGCCCTTGTTGCGCTGATCTTGGCGACGGGCTTCTCTGGTTTCGGCTTCTCTGCCTTCGGGTGGACGCAGGAACTGGCAACCGGCCAGCAGTTCCCTCGGACGGTTTCTGTAAAGGCAACGCATACCTACCTGCGGGCAGGTCCCTCTGCCGATTACTACCCGACAGCCCGACTGATTCAGGGTGATGCTGTCGAACTCTGGAGCATTGATGCTGCAGGGTACGGCGCGGTGCGGCCACTGGCAGGCAGTTACAGCTGGCTGCGGGCGGCTGACGTCGATCAGCAGATCGAGGCGGATCCTCAGATCGGTGTGGTCATCACGGATGGCGCAGTCTGTCGGATCGGCTCGCAGATAAACGATCTTCGACACGTTGCCCAGATCCAGCTCGAGGCGGGCGAGCGGGTGCGTGTTCTCGATGAGGTCCGCATCGAACAGGGACGGCATGCCGGACTGTGGCTGAAGATTGTGCCGCCGTCAGGTGAATTTCGTTGGGCCCGTCTCGCAGATCTAGATCTTCCTGCGGGTCTTGCCCCACAGACTGAAGAAGTGGTTGCGACCGCCACAGCAGCCGACAGTGTCTCAGCCAATATTGCCAGTGCCAGAGAAGCAGTTGATACCTGGCGAGAGGCAAGTGAGTCGTTGTCTGAGGTGCTGGCTGTTGCTGCTGAGCAGCCGCTCGATGAGCCAGACGACGCATCTCCGCCAGCGCGGTTCGGACCAATAGCTGGTGCTCACCGGTTGCTGGCAGACTGGGTTCCTGTCGGCAGTGGATTGTTTGATTTGAGTTCCACCGAGCCAGCAGCGGCTCCTGTGGCTGGCCCGCAGATGGCGCCGGTTGATGAACTGGCCGATATCGACCTTGCCCTCTCGCTCGCCGTGACTGGGCCAGCAGAGAACTGGCAACTGGAACCCCTCCGGGAACGCCTGCGACTGGCTGCTGCCCGAGCTTCCACCGGTGCGGAACGACTACGGGCTGAGGCGATCGATGCCCGGCTGGCGCGATTTGAAACAGTGAAGGGTCGGCACCTTGCCCTTGCAGTTCGTGACAAGGTTGACCCCTCACCGCTGCGACTTGGCTCTCTTTGGTCAAGCCTGAATGGCATTGGCAGCCGACCGATTCGCCCGGGAGTGATGCCAGGGGGGAAACCGGCT
>RGBY01000374.1 GCA_009919445.1 Planctomycetia bacterium | reverse complement strand
GTCAACACCTCCGCTGGCAGCGACACGGTAAACATCCGCACGATTGCGGCTGCGACGACAGTCAATACTGGTGCCGATGCTGACACAGTGAACGTCGGCAGCCTGGCCCCTGCGACGGGCGGCAATGTGAATGGCATTGGTGCCGTGCTCACCGTCAACGGTGACGGCGAGGCCGACAGCCTGAACGTGGACGACACCGCTGACACCCTTGGCAACACGGGTTCGTTGACTGCCACGCGCATAAGTGGCTTGGGCATGACACAACCGGTGACCTATTCGACCGATGTGTACGGCCCAGGGCGATCAGCTGTGAGTTCTTCGTTGCCGCTCGCTCGCCCCTTCGGTCGTGGGCCGACTCGTGGGGAAGGCGTGATTCACTACTCGCAGATCGCCAATCTCACGATTGGTCTCGGCAGTGGCGATGAGACCTTCACGGTACGCGACACACAGGCCGATACCACAACAACAATCACGGCCGGCTACGGTGCGAACTCGTTCTTCGTTCGGGGAACCAGTGGCACAACGATCATCAAGACCGCATCTGACGATCTCACAGACACAATAGTTTTGGGGAGCCGTTCCCCTGGGCCGGGAAGCATGCTCAATCGCATCCGGGGGGCTGTAGAAGTGGTCGGCTCGGGAATCGACGATGTTGTTGTCGATGATTCTGGGGACCGAAACACCCGGGCTGGAACTCTGACGGCGAGTTCACTCCTCGGGCTCGGAATGGGACCAAGCGGACTTACCTACAGCGGGATCAGTCGTTTCGACATCTCCTTGGGTGCTGTAAACGACTTCCTGCACATCATGGAGACACACCAGAGGACTGCGTACACCGTAGCCGCCAATGCGGGTGATGACACTATTACCCTTGGCACTGGCGACATTGATACTCTGATGGGTCACGTTGTCGTCAGCGGTGGTGAAGACCTTGATCGCATCACAGTCAACGACGCCGGCAACGGAAAGGATGCCAATTACCGCCTGACACCAACAGCATTGACGACGACACCGGTTCCTGGTGCCCAGGCAAGGGCCTTTGCAGGCATACGCTATGACGGCACGACCGAAACCCTATCACTCGCGGGGACAGATGCGGCGAATACGTTCAGTGTTCTCCCGAGCAATACGACTCGATATGAGATCAACGGCGGCCTGCCATCCACGGGCACCGTGCCACCTCGCCTCGGCGATGTCCTTTTCCTTGACCTTGAGGCAACGGCTGATCAGTTCCTGACCATGCTGCCGGAAGTCCCTGGTTCTGGCGTCTGGCAGTTTGGTAACGGCATGAAGCCGGTTGCCTTCGAGAGCATCGAGCAGTTCAATGACTACTTAGTTCCGGTCTTCTCGGACTCTGGAATAAGCAGCAAGGCCACTGTGAAGGTCTTTGACGCGTTGTCTGGCTGGCTGAAGTTTGAGATTCCTGCTGAGCAAATCTATGGCACGACGACCGTCTATGGCGTGAATGCCACGATGGGCGATCTGACTGGCGACGGTGTTACCGATCTCGTGGTCGGCCCCAGCCGGGGCATTTTCAATCCGTCAGTTCACATCTTCGACGGCACCACTGGCCAATTTGTGCAGGAGCTTCACCCCTACGCTGACAGCCAAAACAGTCTGGACGGCATCTCGGTTGCAGTGGGCGATATTGATGGTGACGGGTGGAATGACCTGGTCGTGGCGCCTGCATCAGATGTGGCCCAGCCAATTCGCGTATTCAGCGGTGATCCTTCGCGATATCTCACCCGTATCGGTGCTGATTTGTGGCCCGTCGGTGAAGGGGCGGCAGCAGGGCTATCGGTTCTCGTCATGGATGAGTTCGTCAACGGTGCCGCCCATCGCGGTCAACTCGTCGTTGGTGCCGATTTCGGTGGAACCAGTTCCATCCAATCGTTCAGGCTTGACGTCGATGGGCAATGGTCCGCGGTTCCAGGCAGCCGCTTCCAGCCG
>RGBY01000373.1 GCA_009919445.1 Planctomycetia bacterium | reverse complement strand
TTCGACATGGCACTCGCTTACCTTGTCCTCGCCAGTATTTTTGCCGTCTGGGGTAGGTGGCTGGCTCGGCTGCCTGCTCACTCAAGCCCATAGGCCCCGGCTACTGGCACATTGCTCGGTGAACCGCCGAGGGCTGAAGTGCCGGCCGCCGAAGAGGTCAGGCCGCCACCGTTCCCCGCAAACTGGGTACCGGAAAGGAACCGCGGTTCGATGGCAAAGGTGACACCCACATTGTTGCGGCTGTAGTCGATATTGAAGCCAAAGCTCATCAAGAACGATTCGCCAATTCGCACCAACTGAAACCGCTGACCGATGTTGCGACCAGTGAGATCGACTGATGAACCGAACGAACTGGCCCATTTCGGACTCATCCGATAGGTGTAAGACCCAGTCAAGACACTGGCTGTGATTGGTCCGCCAAACGACTGGTACCCCATGTAGACACTGCCGCGGGCAGAACGGTTGAGCAGAGCCCCCACCGTGTAGAGCTGCTGACCACCGGCAAAGAAATCGACATCGGCTGTCGACAGAATTGTGGTGCGGTCACCGATATGCCAGCGGAAGTCATACTGCCAGAGGCCAAGCACCTGGCCAAAATTCTGACTGGTCGTCGGAAAGAATTCACCGTCAATGTCGAGAACAATCCAATCGACAATCCGTCGGTCACCATAGGGGCCCCGCTTTGTCTGCCACCGCTGCCGTGCCCCAACCCGGAAGGCAGTCAGATCGTTGACCAGCTCAGAGGGGCCAGTCACCCAGCCACCGATACCGCGACGAATGGCATAGGTGCGGGGGTCATACTTGTTGTCTGGACCAAAAATGAAGGGGGCGGGAAGCCGGTACTGCGGATCCCCTGGATTCTGAGGCGCTCCAAAATCGAAGAAGGGGATATTTCGGCGATACTGATTAATCGTGTCATCGTCGATCTGATCGTAGAGCGGAAACTGATCGTAACTCTGAGTGGCATCGGCATAGGAAAACTCTGCTTCAAAGATCACCTTGTGGGCGAGGCCATGCAGATTCCAGAGCCGGCTTTCGACTCGATTGTCGGCTGTCCACATCGGCAGGCTCGAACGGATGCCAACCTGACCATAAGCCCGGTCGATTGGCTGCTGATTGAGGTCCTGCCCCCAATGCCCCAGTTCACCTAGCGCGTAGGGCACGAGTTTGACCGGCCCGGCCTGGAAGGGCAGATCGATCTCCTGCCGGGTCACAAGCCGTTCGCCGATCACGTTGTTTTCGTAAGGCAACAGGGTCCAGATGTTGCGACCGGCCTGATTTTGCGGTGCCCGACCGCTTCCCGGGAAGACTGGAGGAGCCTGCGGGTCACTCTGCCGCACATAACTAATGCTTGAGTGTTCGTACCACGACAACGCATCTCGGACCAGCGGCTGAGCAAGCCAGTAATGATCCAGCCGAGGCCACCACTCACTCTGCGTAAAGAAGGGATCGACTCGCAGGCTGGTCAGCAGCCGCAGCTGCCGGTTATCGATCGGCCTCCTGAAGTCGAGCCAGGTCCGCTGCTCATAGCCCTCCTCCCATTCAGACTCGTAGTACTCTTCCAAAAAGTTGATGTCACTAATCCAGCCGGCCGCGCCGCGAGCCTGCCAGCCACCAACAAGATCCTGGCGATGCCGCCAGAAGGCTCGCCCTCGAAAGGCATCCGGGTAGTTGGAGTAGATAAAGTTGTTTCGCTCAAGACCCAGTTTGTCGATGCCATGATCAACCACAAACCAGGCATCGGCGATTCCATTGGCTGGGGTGGCAAGCCCGAGGAACTGCGGCCGGTTATAGAGCAGTGAAGTCCCAAAGCCCGGCCCCCGCAGGCTGAGGTAATCGACATCGAGATCCCAGTCGACGCCTCGCGGTGCCTGTCGCATTCCAAGCACCTGGAACATATCCCAGCTCGTCAGCACCTGGGTTCCGAAAATCTGGTCATTCTTTACTTTG
>RGBY01000372.1 GCA_009919445.1 Planctomycetia bacterium | reverse complement strand
TCCAGCCGACGGGCCCAACTGACATTATTGGCCTCATCAAATCGCGCCTTGAGTTCAACGAGGGCCGTGACGTGCTTCCCGGCTTCCGCCGCTTCCATCAGGGCACGGGTAATCGGCGAATCACCACTGGTGCGGTAGAGCGTCTGCTTGATAGCCAGCACTTGAGGGTCCCGCGCGGCAGAGCGGACGAACTTCACCACCGGATCGAACGACTCAAACGGATGGTGGACCAGGATGTCCTCGCGGGCGATGGCAGAGAAGATGTCACGACGCTCGCGCAGAGCGGCCGGCACCTGCGGCGTAAACGGGGCGTCATGAAATTTCTCAAACCCGGGAAGTTTGTAGAGTTCCCAGAGCCCGGTCAGATCAAGCGGCCCATTGATTCGGTAGACCTCGTCATACCCGTTGTCTCTTGCATCGGCGTTCCCACTGCAGAGGTCTTCGTCATCAATGATCCGCTGCGCAATTGCCTCGTCTGCTTGCTTGGCAATTTCAATCCGCACCGCCTGCCCACGCTGTCGGGTCTTCAGTCGATCTTCAATCAACCGCAGCATGTCGTCTGACTCTTGCTCGAGCAATTCCAGATCGCTGTCGCGGGTGATGCGAAACGTGGTCCATGACTTGACCGAAAAGCCTCCAAAGAGTTCCGGCAGGCGTGCTGCCACCAGTTCCTCGAGGAGCACAAATGAGACATTTCCGGGGCTGCTGTCGGGCAGCGTGACGATTCGGGGGAGTACCTGCGGAAGCTGAACAACGGCAAAGAGTTGCTTTGGCCCCAACCCCCGCTCGTGCTCCAGCATCGTGCCAAGGTAGAGCCCGCGATTGTGATATCGCGGCGATGGATGCGATGGGTCGCAGGCCATCGGCGTCAGGATCGGCAAAGCTCGCTCATGGAAGAAGCGATCGACATATTCACGCTGCTCGGTGGTGAGTTCCGCGTCTTGCAGGAGCGTGAAACCCGACTCCCGCATGGCTGGCCCAATGCTGTCACGAAGGCACACGTACTGCCGGGCGACTAACTCTTGCGTCCGGGCCGCAATGGCTCGCAGCTGCTCGATGGCGGTCATGCCGTCGGCTGCAAAATCTTGCGGGGCGCCGTCACCGAAGGCCTGCTCACGGATGCCGGCCACCCGCACCATGAAAAACTCATCCAGATTTGAACTGAAGATTGCAAGGAACTTCATCCGCTCCAGCAGCGGGTTTTCCTCGTTCTCAGCCTCTTCGAGCACCCGCAGGTTAAACTCCAACCAGCTCAGTTCACGATTAATAAAGGCGTCCGGACCAATCTCATCATCGAGTGGCTTTGACATTGATTGATCCTCCTTTCTAAGCGTGGCTGGTTCGGCGGGACGGGCTCTGGCACAACACGAACGGTGGGCAAAACCAGACGCCGCTCGGCTCTCTCCTCTTCCATTCTTTCACACAACAGCCGCCCAGGTGTTCCAAAACGCAAAAAACGGCAATTTTCCCCAGCCGGAAATGTCCCTGGTCACCGCCGCCGCCCAGCTAGCAGCAGGCCGGCTCTCCAGCACCACTCCCCCTACACCAGGATGGTGTGCCGCCGCAGCAAGCCTGCTGGAAGCAACCGCCCGCAAGCCAGGGAACGTACACCCAGAGGCAGCGTTCCCCGACCTCAGCCATGACGATCTCTGTGCCGCGGCTGTTGCCATCGCCCCGGTACTGGACACGGCAGGACAGCGGCCACTGGGCACGGTCATTGAAGAGGCGGTCCGCCAGTCACGGGCTGTCAGCCGGTCAAATGCCAATCTTGGCATCATCCTGGCTGTGGCTCCCATGGCGGCCAGTAGCGATTCGACTCACCGTTCCCTTTCTGCCCCCCTCGTTCATGCTCGCATCACGGCCTGCGATGCCTCCGATGCTGAAGCGATCTACGCTGCCATCCGAGCATCTGCCGCAGGCGGCCTTGGGCTGTTTGGCTTAACCGCTTTGG
>RGBY01000371.1 GCA_009919445.1 Planctomycetia bacterium | reverse complement strand
ACCAGTAGTTGATTGCCAAAAAGATCGGAGAGCCGGGCATCCTCAGGAATTTCCAGTTGATACACCTTCGCATTTTCCTGATTGATATGGTAGTAGTGGCCTTTGTAAAAGGTCTTGGAGCGGCGAATAAAACCAAATGTGCCTTCTGAATTTCTAATAGTAAAGGGCCAGCACCCAACATCCGAGGTTTCCCCTTCAAAAAGGGTCTTGGCTTCACAGAGAGGTTGCCCACGTTTCCATAGTTTTACGATTCTTGGATAACCTGATTCTGTCAGAGTCCCTTCTCCGTAATCTGTGGAGACCAGAGTCGTATCTTTATCAATCCAGGTAAGATCACTCTTGGCTTCCTTTAATTCGAAGCCCCCATCGACAAACTTCTTTTCTGGAATCGAGAACTCTCGGTATACTGAAGCATCTTTTCCGCCAGGAGAAAGTCTCAGTATCGCCAGATCCAGACTTGGTTCCAAAACTTCCACACCTTTGTACACCCAGTTGGCATTCTCTTCCTCAGCCAAAGCATCAATGTCCAGGACTGTTTCCCACTCGGGATCATCCTTCTTGTATTCTTCCCAAGTGGTGCGTCGCCAGATCCCCCGAGTGTGCTCAGCGTCCTGCCAGAAATTGTAAAGATACTCACCTCTGCGGCGAAAATAGGGGATGCGGTCATTGGATTGCAGGATTTTTAGAGTTTCCTTCTGAATCTTTGCGAACTCTGGATGTGCCTCAATGGCAGCCTGTGTTGTAAGATCATCATCGTTTGCATCGACACGGCGAACGAGTGCTGGCGCTGCCTCCGGAACAGTGAACTCACCAAGCGCGCGGCAGAGATACAGCCGCAGCGTCTGCGACTGCTCGCCGGTGCGTCCGCTGGCCACTTCATCGTCAAGAATGCTGCCGAGTTCACTCGCCAGATCAGTGTCAGACTTCAGCCGGCTACCGCCAGGGCCACGAAGATCATTCGCCAGGTTGAGAGCCGCCTGCCAGCGACCCTCGTTGGCCCGGCGAAGCGTACGGACATAGGCCTGGGGGTCGTTGCCGAGGTGCGCCAGCCAATGGAAGGCCAGCCAGACGCAGACGATGATCGCCACAATCAGGCCAGGCACCAGGAACAACTGCACCAGAAATGCCACGCTGGGTGGTTCGACGGGCGGCAGAGTGTCATCGGGGTTAAGTGGTTGCTGTGGGGTCTCGACCATTGGGGCTTTCGGGGGTGAATGAGCGAAGCGGATGAACTGAGGTGGCCTGTGGCTGGGCATACGAGCCCGCGGCCGACGCCCGGCCGAACCGCCTCCTCTGCATGATAGACTCTCTTTTCTTAAGGTGAGACAGGTGAGCGAACCAATTTCTGTAGCCGTTGCCCAGCATGGATCCGCATCAGCTGCGGTGGGCTGGCTGGATCAGTCGACCCTGGGTGGGCCAAAGAGCGTGGCTGAGCAGCTGGCCATCGACGAGGCCCTGCTCGATGCGGCCAATGAGGGGCAGCTGAGGGTCCCGGTGGTGCGTACCTGGCAGGCCGATCGACCTGCTGTGGTGGTGGGTTCGTCAAGCCGACTGGCCGACGAAGTCGACCTGGAAGCCTGCCAGCGGTTACAGGTGCCGGTCCTTCGGCGACCCAGTGGGGGGGCAACGGTGGTGCTAGGCCCCGGCTGCATCATGTGGACGGTGGTCACCCCTCATGCTGAACCACCGACGATTGAGGCGATCCACGCGGGCATGCTTGACCCGCTGGCGGCGGCCCTGACGGCGGCTGGCCGGCCGGTTAGCCGGCAGGGCACCTCGGATCTGACGGTCAGTCTGCCCGAGGGGATTCGCAAGGTTTCGGGCAATGCCTTGCGGGTTCGCCGCCGCGGCGTGCTCTACCACGGAACGCTGCTTGACGATTTTCCGCTTGAGCTGATTGCGGAACTGCTGCGGCACCCCCCCCGCGAGCCGGCCTATCGACAACAACGCC